>NZ_NHPE01000130.1:0-20909 GCF_002252895.1 Halorubrum sp. Eb13
TCCTCTAACTTTACGCGACCTTTATTTGCTCCCGTAGGCTTTTGACGCGTATAACTTGGGATTGCCACCTAATCGGAGCAGGTACGCACTCTCTGGACCGTCAACCCGTTAATCCAGAGCAGATAATAAGCATCGGCGCGATTCCGCCAGCAGAATGGCGCATCTTCATTGCTCCCCCGAGCACCGGAGCGAAACTAGCCACGCCTCAAAGGTTCAGCTTGGCCGATGTAGACGGCTTCCTCTGCCCGAAGCGTAGTCACCTACAGATAAGCAAGGCGAGTTCCTCGTGGTTCGACCCCGAGGCGGTTCATTTTGAGACGAACGGGAGGGCAACCGGAACGTTCCGGTCAACTGTCTTCCGGAAAGCTGTTGAGATCCCTAATAAGATTGTGAAATAGATGCTAGCCCCTACGATGACGAAGAGGACAACAATCGCAAAGTTATGACCAATCAACCGATATGTTTCTTCTATTCTGAGGCCACCGTAGACGACGCCTGCCATCAAAATGCCGGCAATCCACTGTCGAGCAATCTCTCCCACAGGGAGGTCAAATTCGATGATTGCATTGACATGGCGGTACGCGAGCACAAGACTGAGGCCGATCGAGCTAGCCGTCGCAACGGCTGCACCGACCCAGCCGTAGAGAGAGATGAGGACAACGTTTAGTGTGACGTTCGCTACGACGAAGACGACGTTCACGCGGAACGCGAGGTCTGGCCGGTCGATCGCATTGAGCGTATTCATTAATTGAGTCTGGTAGCCCATAAAGAGGTTCGCGACGATGAGAACGCTCAACACGAACGCGCCCCGTGGGAACTCTGGACCATAAATACGGAGGAGACGTTCCCCAAGCAGTATGCCACCAAACAGTCCTGGAATGAGAAACAGTCCACCGAACGTGAGTGACTGTTCGACAATTCGGGAAACCGCTTGAGCATCTTCCTTAGTCGATATTTTACTCATCTCAGGAAACAGCGTTGATTGGAGGGTACCGCTAAAGAGGATGAGAAACTGTCCAATATTCCACGCCGCGGCGTAGATGCCAATGAGTCCGGAAGAGACGAAGTATCCGAGAACGAGCACGTCGGTGTAGCTAAACATTCTTGACTGAAGATTACCGAGCCAAGAGTACTTGGCAAAGTCGAACAAGCCCTCGAAGTGCTTCCGCTCAGGGACAGCGACTGATGGTAGATTCCTAAGCACGTAGTAGCCACCGATCACGACGACAATGGTGAACCCGAAGATGTGCCCGATGAAAAGTGCGGCAGTGCTAGCCCCGGCGACGATGAGCCCGATTTGGACGACTGCTCGACTACCCGTTTTGATCGGGACCGTCAATCCATTTATGTGTACGAGTTTAAGTCCGATCAGCAACGAGCTCACCAGACTATCCAAGAGAACGACCAACAGAATCAGAATCATATAACCCGATGCGGGAAATTCAACGTAAGCTGCGACCTCCTCACGAAAGAAGAAGACACCGACCGCGAGGACAGCAAACAGCAACCCGATCACTGTTACCCCTGCTGCAGCGTATTTACCTGGATCACTGCCCTCCGAGACGCGCTTTGATATCGCTCGCGAGAGTCCTACCTCACCGAAGATTGCCAGCCATGATACGAGTCCGATGGTCACCTGATAGATTCCGAGTGGCTCGGGGCCGAGAATGCGGGCGATGTAGACGGTGGCGACGAACCCCAGAACCGACGAGACGAAATTTGAAACGAAATCGATGATGGAGGTCTGTCCGAGTTTCATTATTTTTCTGGAGAGGTGACTGGTATATACTCTTCGAACAGGTTGTTTTACTCCATCGGTTCGACGCGGGAATCCCCGGATTTCTTATTCAAGGCACGGTTCAGTTCACACATGAAACACCACCTGAAGCGGGCCAAACGGGTCTACGACGAACGCGGACTCACTGACCTCATCAGGGCAACGGTCGAATACGCTCCAATAGAGGTGAACAACGCTATTTTTCGACTTCAGCACGGCGAAGGAACGCGTGTAATGGAAGAAGACTGGGACACGCTCATTCTTCTTGACGCCTGCCGGTACGACATGTTCTCCGAGCGGGTTCCAATTGAGGGGGAGTTGAGCTTTCGGATCTCGTTGGGGTCGACAAGCGAGGAATTCCTGCGCCAGAATTTTGAGGACAGCCAGTACCATGATACTGTCTATGTCAACGCAAACGTCTACTTCCCGAAAGTGGGATTAGACCAAGACAGAACGTTTCATTCGGTTATTGACTTACTGGACGAGTGGGATGAGAATCTCGAAATTGCTCATCCAGAAACCGTAACCGAGGCCGCAAAGAAAGCCCACGAACAGTTCCCGAATAAGCGCGTTATCGTTCACTACATGCAACCCCACATTCCTTTTATCGGTGAGAGAGGTCGTACAATCACAGAAGAAGCCGATAATCGAAATGCTTGGGTCCCCTTCCGCGACGGTAATCGCCCAACCTCGATTGATGAATTGTGGACGGGATATAACGAGAATCTCGACTTAGTTTTTGAATATGTTAAAGAGTTGTTGAATGAGATATACGGGAAAGTCGTGATCTCTGCTGACCACGGCAATATGGTCGGTGAGCGGCAAGGCCCCCTTCCAACGAAGCGTATGTTTGGCCACCCTTGGGGAGTGTACTCGGAGGAGCTTGTGAAGGTGCCATGGTTCGTGATAAATGGCAAACGGCGTACTATTAGGTCAGAACCACCGACTGGAGACCACAGTACTGATACTCATTCAGAGGATTTGGTCGAGCAGCGACTCCGCACGCTTGGGTATAAAGAATAAGCTCATTGAAAATGCATATCAGACCATTCAATTACCCCGTTTGCTGGAAAAGTAAGTTCCACAAAAGTTATGACTCGACAGTTTAATGCTATCCTCGGAAAAAAAATATCATGAATAATAACATTCTCTTAATCGTTCTAGACGCTCTACGGGCAGATCATACCTCTGTCCACGGATACCACCGGGACACCACTCCATGTCTCCAAGCATTAGCCGAAGACGGTATCTCCGTTGATCGAGCCTTTGCCGCTGCACCGTGGACCCCGCCGTCTCATGCATCGATGTTTTCTGGTGTGTATCCATCAAGCCACGGTTATCTCAACAGCAACATGTCGTTCGAACCACCCCATCCACCGCTCGCGGAGTTAATGCGTGAGGAAGGCTATTCAACGTTTGGAGCGGTTCGGAACGGTCACATCGATAGTCAACAGTCAGTTACAAGGGGGTTTGAGGAATTCGGCGATATCTATCGGCTCCCACGGCTCCCAAGATCTCTCTCGGATTTGAAGTCGGATTATCTCGACATATGGCCTGGCTATCTGAAGGTAGCATATCGGTCGCTTCGGGCCGAGCGTCGTCCGTCTGAATACGTTACATGCGAATATCTTAAACATCACATCCGTCATGGTGAGAAGCCGTTCTTCGGGTTCATTAATATCAACTCTCCCCACACTCCCTACGCACCTCCGGAGCCGTTCCGCAGCCAGTTCGAATCGTTCGACAGAGATAAGATTGATATGGATACAGTCCGCGCACTCGCCGACATCAAGGGAGATGGCGGAAACCGCTTCATGGCTGGGGAGTTGGATGCGTCGATACACGTCTGGAACGCAGTCAAAGACTGGTATGATGGAGAAGTTCGATTCGCGGATTCGCTCGTAGAAGATCTCATCAAAACACTACAAAGAGCAAATCTATACGAGGAAACGACGATAATCGTCGTCGGGGATCACGGGGAACACTTTGGTGAACACAGTCGGGCAGGACACCAATTCAGTCTGTTCGACGAACTACTCCACGTCCCACTAGTCATCAAGCCGGCGGAATCTTGGCAAGCACTGGAGGATCCAAATGGACTTGTCTCTCTTGTGGACCTCTACCCGACAATTCTAGAGGGACTCGATCTTAACATTCCAACTACTGTACAGGGAGAGAGCTTATTCCAACCTCATAATACGGAGACGATCTTTGCCGAGTACGGTGAACCGAAATCGCAGTTATCGAATCTTGAGTCGAGTCTGCACGGGCGGATTGATCCGAAAATCAAAGCCCAGTTAGATACAGCTCTACAGTGTGCTCGAACTAGTCAGTTCAAATACATTAAAGCACAAAACGCGGAGGATAGGGTGTTTGAGATAACAAAAAAAGATCCAAAGGAAACCGAAGTTTGGATTGCAGACCATACCGATCTGGGTCTCAAAATTGAATGTGAGTTGGGAAATGATCTAAAAGTGGAGGAGAATCAGGACCTTGACGAAGCGACAAAAGCGAACTTACGAGAGTTGGGATACATCTAAACTGGATCTACGTTACAGCAGCACAGTACTACTCTGCGTATCCTAGCGCTTCTAACCGGCTCTGAACCTCTGATTTGTCCAGATCGGATTCAGAATCGATAGGTTCTGACGCGGTAATGTCTCGCTGAGATTCACTCTCAATTTCTAACCAGGGAACCTCACGAAGCGTAGGAGTGCTAAACCCTTCTGAGTGGCCCCAAACTCTGGATGTAAATGGGAACACCCTCTCACCGAGCATTTCTCCGTGATCGGCCGTCACGATCGACTTGCCGTCGACTTCATCAAGAAACCGTTCCACCTCCAACAGAACAATGTCTAGCGACTCTGCGTAAGCCTCACGAACTTCCTCAACCGTCACCAAGCCTTCTTTTACCGCCCCCCATATCTGTAGGCCGTCGCCCTCGTTTCGATACCCGACAAGATTGACGCGTTCTCTGAGCTCTTCCGCAGTGTCGCCTAAGTAGGGACGGTGTGGCTGCATGAAATGGAGGATGAGTCGTTTGTTCGGATGTTTCAGGTTAGCTTCCTTTGCTGCTTTGGCCACGTCGTCAGGATGGATTGTTCCTATTTTGTCGTCCCACTCGTCGATGAGATACCGCGTCTCGAAGAACGTGTCTTCGGGTAAGCGTGTGGCAAACGGATTGCTCGTGATGTATATTGTATCGTGGAACTGCTCTCCTTGGAACGCTTCTTGCATGAACTCCCAACTCATCTTGCCGGGTGAGATGACGCGGCTGGGAGTTGTGTCAAAATTATGCTGATTTGCAAAATAATCATATCGGCAGGCATCCAGAATGAGTAGATTGTCCCAGTCTTCGTCCATCACGTCGATACTCTGGGGAAGACGGTGATGTGTGTAGTAGCCGTAGCTGTGATTGAACGGGAGACTTCCGAGTCGGAGCAGCTCGCGTCGAATGAGGCGAGGGTTCTGGAGAGCCCGTCTGAGATTCTCTAGGGTGAAATGATTGCGCATACGACATTCTAGCTTGGCCATGTAAAGAACGTTCTGAACTCCACAAAATGCCACAGTATACGGCTATCCCTTACGTGCCTGCACTATCCGCTCAGATAACTCTTCGACGTCTACAACGATATCAGCCGACTCGGGCGTACAGTGTATTGGCTCGTAATCAACACCAACAGCTTCCGCAAGTAGCTTGTAAGGCTGCTTGACTTTTTGACCGAACAGCTCAATAAGGGTGGCGTCGCCAGCAAAGATGATATCTGTCAGCCCTGCTCCGTGTGGCCCAACGATAATGTCGGCGTCAGCAAACAATCGCGCGTTCTCCGCCAGTGAGCGTTCCTCCAGCAGATAGCATTCAAAGTTGAATTCCGTGAGTGTGTCCATCACTTCATCTTCGTTCACAACTCGTCGCTCAACACCGTTTGCACGTGAAACATAGATGTTCGTCTCGCTTTCTGGTAAGTGATCTGAGACACTTCTAAGAATCTCTTCGCGGAGCCACTCAAAGTCCATAGAACGCCGGTCAGGGAAGGATGGGATCAAGAGTTCGGAGACGCGGTAGCTCTCGTGGTCGGCGCGCACGATACGCGAATCCGGCCAGTCGAGGAGATCAAGTGTCTCGTCTACAAACGGCGGCGCGTCGGCTGAAATGAGCAACGTCACTGGTTCCTGCTCTCTCTCGAAAGCGCGGAGATAGCGTATCTTGGGGACCGTCTCAACCATCCAGTGATAATAGTTGTCAGGATAGCGAGGAATCAGTGGTGCGATTGGCCCCGAATTAAGTTTGGGAAACTGAGTTCTCCCCGAACCAAACAGTAGATTACGAAGTGGGAGTACACCATAGAATAATTCTCGTGATAACATCGCCATCATCGCCTGTTGAGCCTGCTCAGGGCCGGCTGCACTCTCCTCAACGATTTCGAATGCTTCGGTCAGCACCAACCCGGTTTCGGTTAACACGACGCCGTCTGGAATCACCGAGGTGAACGGTGTCGGGCAAGCAGAATTAGGAATGTCGACTGTTTTTACCCGGTGGGGTAACTCCTCACGGGGAAGCGTACGCACGACATCTCGGTTAACGAGCGGATCAAAAACCGGACGGCCTAGCTTTTTACGAGTAATTAGGTCGCCTGCGGCTCGCACAGTCTCTATAGGGCCATCGGCAGCGACTTTCCGCCGTAACTTACGACCTGAGAACTCAGTCGGGATCATGATCCACTCTTTCGGCTAGAGCGATCCACAGTCATCGGTAGCCCAGTGCTTCTAGCCTGTCTTCTAATTTTTCGTCAGAGACGCTCTCATCGTTACTCTTGACCGGTGAGTCGGCACTAATCTCCTTACGGTTACTCCTGTCCATGATGAACCATGGCACCTTCACTAACTCTTCAGTGTGAACGCCGTATGGATGACCGTACTTTCGGCGCGTTGGAATCGGTCTGAGCCGTTCGCCCACGAGATTCCCATGATCTGCAGTGATCACGGATTTCCCGTCAAGATCGGTGAGCAACGGCTTCACCTCTTCCAGCACTAAATCCAGATTCTCATTGTACGCCTCCCACACTGTGTTGAGGGAGATGTCTCGGCCGTCCCGGAGCTGATCCCAGACCCCAGGTTCTTTCTCCACATCGTGATCCATCGTCCAACCCCCGCCGATCATTTTTCGACCGCGCTCTCCGATGAATGGCGCGTGAGGTTGCATGAAGTGAACAATAAGTCGTTTATTTGGGTATTGCTCGCTCGCCTCACGAGCCCTTTCAGCCACAATTTCAGGTCGGACCGTCTGTAGCTCTGTATCCCAGTCGTTGAGACAGTTCACCACCGCGTGGAATGTACCGTCATCGAGATTAAGTCTCGGAATAAATGGATTGGCGTTAACGTAAACAGTATCGTGGAATTGCTTTTCATCGAAATTTTTCTCCATGAACTCCTCGCTCGTCGATCCTAGGGAGATGCGTGATTCGAGCTCTCCGTCAATATCGATACGGTTTGAGAACATATCGTAACGACAGGCGTCAAGGATTAGGAGATTATCCCAATCTTCGGCCATGACCCGCGTCCCCCGCCCGTGTCGCAGACTAAACAGGAAATTATTCAGTTCGATAGGGATATACCGAATAGCACTTTTAGAAATCTGGAGCGGGCCCTCCTTGGCGTATATCTCCCTCGCTTTGCGAAGGTGATGGCGCATGAGAGTGAGAAGTTCAGTCTGGATAATAACGCTGTGGTTCTATAGAATCGCACTCAATTATCGCACTACACGGTCTCAACCAATACCTCGATCAAGTTTTATTTCGAATCGGACCGCTTTATAACCCGCCTTGGCGGCAGTAAGACTGTCTGACTCTAGTATCGCTTTATCTCCGCGGAATTCTTAAACCCGGATCGCGTCTGGTTTACAGAGACTATTCGATGCTCAAACATGACCTGAGTTGGGATAATATAAAAAAGGGATTACAGAATCCGAGACAGGCAATCGATGACACCGTCCTCGAGCTCGCTCTCCGAACGCCGCTCACCTATCTAAATACGAAGACAACAATCGGCACCAACGTGTTCTCATGCGATTGGGATGTACTGATCCTGCTTGATACGTGTCGTGTCGATGCGCTCCGTGAAGTGGCACCTGAATACGATTTCATATCGAATATAAATCAAAAACGGTCTGTCGGCGGTCGATCTCCCGAGTGGATAGCCAAGACGTTCGTTGAAGAGTACGAGAGCACAATTCAGAACACTGCGTACCTATCAGCGAACGTTTTTTCAAAACAGATTCTTCAGGAGCGACACCACGAATCTGTTCCGCCGACCGAGGTGAATCTGGCGTACAGTCTCCTTGGACGACTTCCAACTGTGGACGTCTCGTCGCTCGGCCACTTTGAGTATCTCTATGAATACGAACCCGTCGGTGAGGAGGGCCCATTCGGACATAAAGATGGAGGCACACCCCCGAGATACGTGACCGATCGGGCTATTGCTGTCGGACGGGACCACGATTTCGACCGCCTCATTCTCCACTATCTTCAACCTCACCCCCCCTACGTTGCAAATGCTGTTGAATCCGGACGAAAGTTGAAACGGCATGAGTCCGACTGGTGGGGGTATCTCGGTTCAACCGGTGACTATGAGACGATCTGGAATACGTATTTGGACGAACTACGGTACGTTCTTGATGATGTCGAGATACTCTTAAACAATCTTGATGCAGAAAGGGTCGCAATCTCGGCAGACCACGGTGAGTCGTTCGGTGAATACTGGGAATACGGTCACAAAACAGGCAGTATCAACCCATACGTGCGGACCGTACCGTGGGTCGAAACGACCGCTAACGATACAGGATCGTACTCGTCCTCAATCTCTCCCCCTACCGAGAAGGAGTCAGACGGGGCTGTAGAGGACCGTCTTGCTGCGCTGGGTTACCGGATGTGAGCGCGGAATAACAAGCAGTATTTATCAACTGGGCAGATCACCTGTGAGTATGCGTTCTAAGATTCGGGAGGGCCTTTCGGTGCTCTCGGAAGAGGGTCCGATTTCGTTCCTGCGGGAAACCCTCAATTACCTCCATGAGACGGTATATTGGAGCGTTCACGACTCGTATACCCTTGTGATCGGTGACACTGAAGTATCGTTTACGGCACCGAACAGAACGGTCGTCCAGCGCAACAAACGACGGTTCAGTTCGGAACAGAGCGAACTGGCCGATCTCCTCGAAGAAATAAGGAGTGAGGACGTACTTTTCGATATCGGAGCAAATACGGAACTGTATAGCCTCTTCGCTGCAAAACGACGTTCAGACGCGAATGTTGTTTCGTTTGAACCGTACCCCCCAAATGTTCGACTGTTGAAACGGGATGTCGAACGGAATGAACTTCTCAACGTTGACGTGCGCAGTGAAGCACTATCTGATTCCACAGGAACCGTCGAATTTGCTCAGCCAGAGCAGGAGGATGCGGGATACGGATCAGGTTCTATCGAGGCCGGGTCGGGAGATGCTGATTCGACTGTTGAGGTACCCTGTAAAGTTGCTGACGAACTAATTGCGAACGGGGAAATTCCCACTCCCAACCTCATCAAGATTGACGTTGAGGGTGCTGAACCACTTGTTATCGACGGTTTAGAGAGCGCTCTTTCAAACCCAGACTGCCGACTCGTGTACTGTGAAGTTCACCGCGGCGACGTCGAGTACCGTCCCTCAATCGGTGACTTTGGGACGACTTTAGCCGATATGAAAACCCGTTTCGAGGAGTTCGGATTCGAAGTTGAGGAGCTTCAATCACGAGGAACGGAGGTTCTGCTCAAGATGTACAAATGAAGTCGAGGGTCATTGGCGCCGTGAAAGATAACCAGATTACCGTCACGCCCACATATTTATGATGGAGCTGGCTCTCGTCACACCACGATATCCACCGACACACGCTGGAGGGGGTGAAATAAGTGCGCGACTCCTCGCGGAAGAGCTTCAACGACGGGATATCGCTGACGTCACCGTCTACTCATTCGACGGGGACACAGCGGAAACCGTCGGCGGGGTAGAGGTACGGCGACTTTACGATGTCCCTCAATATCCGTACACCCTCCCAAATGAGATTGCATACAGAAAGCTACGCGGGGCACACCCGGACTGTGACGTATTCCATGCGTACAATATGCATCTGCACCCTACAGTGGGTCGACTCTCCGACCGGCTTGATATCCCAGCCGTAGCGACACTTAACGCGTACCCACTCATTAATTGGGCGGACGTTGGAGTGACGCCCTCAATCCAGCGGAAAGCGTACGAACAGACTCTTCTCCGTTTAGAACGCCCTCGGCTGAAGCGGCAGATGCGATACATCGACGCGTTTCTTCCTCTGAGTAACGCTGTCGAGCGAGTGTATCGGGAGCACGGATTCGACACGATGGAGTACGATGTAATTCCAAATATGCTCGACACCTCTTTCGATGTTCCCGAGCACACCAGCGAGAATCCGAATGGAACCCAACTCCTCTACGTCGGCTATCTGCGAGACTCGAAGGGGGTTCGTTACCTCGTCGACGCGATGGGGCATCTCCCACAGTCGTTCGAGTTGACCATCGTCGGCGACGGACCTGAACTCAATACTCTCAGGGACCGTGCTGTAGAGAGCTCGTCTGCAGACCGGATCACTCTCACCGGGAGCGTCCCATACGAAGACGTTACCCATGCGTATACAAGCGCTGACGTGTTCGTCCATCCCGGTGTGTGGCCCGAGCCGTTCGGCCGGACGATACTGGAAGCGATGCAGGCTGGGCTCCCTGTCGTTGCGACCAATGTTGGCGGCCCCGCCGACACCGTGCCACAGCAGGAACTGTTGTGTGACCCTGCGGACCCGGTCGGCCTCGCAGAGTGCATCGAACGAGCAAGTGAACAACGGCAACGTATCGGGGCGGAAAACAAGCAATTCGTCGCGGACCAGTACCACCCTGATGCGGTCATACCCCAGTTCCGTGAGGTGTACGACCGTGTCAAAAATGATTGACCGGGTTACCGCAGGATATCCAGCGGCGACGACCGAGGATGTGAACAATCTTAACACCGGTAGTCGAACATCCACTAATGAGTGATGACGGAGACGCGGGCTACAATCTATCTGAGACAGATCTTGCCGTCGCACACTGGGGCGAACACGCGAACGGCGGCGGAGACCGCCTCGCCTGGGAGCTTGCGCGGGTGTTCGAAGATGCGCCCTTCTTTACTGGCTGGCGTGATCCGGGGATAGAACCCGACGATATTCACGCTGAACAGCTCATCAAAGGCAAGCTCTTGACCCGTGCGTTAGAGCGAGGCGGCCTTGCGCGGCAGTTTGCCCATCTCCTCGGTTGGCAAGTAGCTACCCCACTGCGAGAGTACGGCGTCCTCGTCACCAGCGGGAATGAACCGCTGTTCTACGTCCCGCCAGACGAACAGACGTGGGTGGCATATATCCACCACACGAACCGCCGACAGTCGGACCAGATCGACGAGGTCGCGTCGGCGCGGTTCGCGTCGCTGAAGCTGCTCCTCTACTACGCGATCCGCGTCGCGTACGACCATAACACGCACAAACCGGACCTGTTCGTCGTCAACTCGGAGGTCGTGAAGCGGCGCGTCGTTCGGTACTGGGGCGTCGACGAAGAGCGCATCCGGGTCGTGTACCCGCCGGTCGAGACGGCCGCGTATTCTCCAGACGACGCCGAGACCGGTGACTACTACCTCACGCTCTCGCGCCTCGACTGGCACAAGGACATCGACGGCATCATCGAGGCGTTCGACGGCTTGGATCAGCGGTTGATAGTGGCCGGCGACGGTCCCGAGCGTGAGTCGCTGGAGAGGATGCCGGGAGAGAACGTCGAGTTCGCCGGGTTCGTCTCGGAGGAGCGGAAGCGCGAACTGCTCGCGGGCGCGAAGGCGTTCGTGTTCAACGGGCGCGACGAGGACTTCGGTATCGCCCCCGTTGAGGCGCTCGCCGCTGGGACGCCGCTCTTGGGGATCGACGAGGGCATGACGCGATATCAGGTCGTTCCCGGAAAGAACGGGTTTCGGCACTCGCGCGGGGGCAACGGCCAGTCGCTCACCGAGTCGATCACGCGGTTCGAAAGCGAGGGAGTCGATTGGCCGTCCGACGAGATCGCGTCGTTCGCGGACCGATTTTCTGTCTCGGCGTTTCACGAGAACATGAAGGAAGCGGTCGTCGACGCGGTCAAGCGGTCCCAAACGGTTCCGGACTGGTACGAGCGGTACCGATAGTTACTGGTTCGCCTTCTCGACCAGATTCGGCGTTACCATCGCGTACAGATACCCCAACCCGACGGCTGCGGTGAACGCCCCGATCGCGCCGAGCTGAGTCACCGCCGCGGTCGACGGCGACCGAACGAGCCCCTCTAACCGGCGTGGAACGCGCTCCGTCAGCAACCACTTGAGGTAATCGCCCTTGGCGTCGGGCGCGTCCGGGTACAGGAGATCCATCACGCGCTTGGAGTACCCTTGCCAGAACGACCGGAACACCAACCACCGGAACTCCCCGCGGTACTCGAACAGCGTGTGATGGACGATGGCGTCCTCCGTGTACACCATCCCTTTGCCGAACTCTTCCAGCAGCCGAATCCCGACGGGCGCCTCGTGCGCCTGTAAGTGTCTATCCCCTTTCCGACCCGTGTTCGGGTCATAGCCACTGACCTCCAGAAACGCCTTGCGCCGGTACGAGATGTTCGACCCATACGTGTTCCGGACCTCCTCGCCGTCCTCAGCGAAGCCCGGCTCGACGCAGCCGACGAGCCAGTAGAACTCCTCGGGGAAGAAGTCCGGCCGCTCGCCCTGCCAGTCCGGGCGCACGTCGCCGCCGACCGCGATCGCGTCCGTCTCTTCGTACACGTCGACGAGGCATGCGATCCAATCCTCCTCAGCCACGCCGTCGTCGTCGATGAACGCGACTACCTCGCCAGACGCCAACTCCGCGCCGCGCGTCCGACTGTAGGAGATGCCCTGGTTCTCGTCGTTGTCGGAGATGACGACGTTCTCGCGATCGCCGAAGTCCTCGACCGCCCGGTCATACACCTCGGGGTTGCCGTCGATCACGAGCACGACCTCGATCGGGTCGTACGTCTGCGCGAGCGCGCTCTCGACGGCCTCCGTGAAGACGTCGTAACGATCCATCGTGTACGTGCAGACGACGACGGAGACCTTCATTGGCGCCGACTTTCCCGCCCGGATCAATAAGGATTCTGAACCCGCCGCCGGGCGGTATATAACAAGTCTTATGGACGTTTTGCGAGTGACACCGTGTAATGAGCGAGCAAACCGACGCCGTCGGAGACGACGAGGGATCGCCCCTCGACGTCCTCCAACGGTGGTACCACGTCCCGGTCCTCCTCGGGGCCGTGGCCCTCATGTTATGGACCCGCCTCCGATCGTACGGGAATTTCATTCAGAACGGGGAAGTGTACTTCCGCGGTAACGACGCGTGGTACCACTTCCGCGAGACGAGCTACCTCCTCGAGAACTGGCCGAAAACCCTCCCCTTCGACGTCTGGACCGGCTTCCCGGTCGGACGGTCGGCCGGACAGTTCGGCACGCTCTGGGACCACATCATGGCGGTTAGCGTCTGGATCGCTCGGCCGATCATGGGCAGCACCGAGGAAGTCATGCTCATCATGGCGCCCATCGCCGGCTCGCTCGTCGCGATCCCGACCTACTTCATCGCGCGCCGGTTCGTCGACCGGTTCGCCGCGGTCGGCGCCGTCGTCGTCCTCGCGCTCCTGCCGGGCACATTCTTCAGTTACTCACTGGTCGGCTTCCCGGATCACAGCGCCGCCGAAGTCCTCTTCCAGAGCCTCGCCGTCCTCGCGTTCCTCGTCGCCTTCGCGGTCGCCGAGCGGGAAGCGCCCGTCTGGGAGCTCGTCGTCGATCGCGACTGGGACGCGCTCAAACGTCCCGCCGCGTACGCGGCCGCGGCCGGCGTCGCGCTCGGCCTCTACATGTGGACGTGGCAGCCGGGCGTCCTGATGGTTGGGTTCACCGGCGTATTCCTCGCGGTGAAGATTACGAGCGACGTGTATCACGGCACCACGCCCGAACCGATCGCGTTCGCGGGCGCGGTGTCGATGGGCGTCACCGGCCTGATGCAACTGATTCCGCTCGACAACTTCTCGTTCGGCGTCACCAGCTACTCACTTACGCAGGTCGTCCTCCCGCTTGGCGTCGCAGTCGGTGCGGTCTTCCTCGCGTGGCTCGCCCGCCAGTGGGAGAGTCGCGAGCTCGAGGTCGACACCTACCCGCCGGCTGTCGGCGGTCTCATCCTCGCGTCCGCGGGCGTCGTCTGGCTGGCGCTTCCCTCTCTCTGGCGAACGATCACCAGCAACCTCCTGAACTTCGTCGGCTTCAGCGCTCGCGCCACGTTCCAGACTATCGGCGAAGGACAACCCCCGCTCCAAGAGGCCGCCTTCTCCGACTTCGTCCTCTCACAGTACGGCTTCGCGTTCTTCCTCGCGCTCGCCGCGGTCCTCTACATCGTCGCGCGCCCCCTCTACCGCTCTGACGACCCCAACCATACCCTCTACATCCCGGCCGCGCTCGCCGTAATCGGCTCCGTCTACGCGGTCCCGCAGCTCTACGGTGCTATCGGCGGCGTCGTCGGCGTGAGCTGGCAGGTGGTCGGCCTCGTCATCGCCGCCGCCTTCCTCGTCGGCGCGACGTTCCTCGTCGAGTACGACACCGAGGAGCTGTACTTCGTCGTGTGGGCGGCGTTCATCGGGAGCGCGGCGTTCACGCAGACCCGCTTCAACTACTACCTCGCGGTGATCGTCGCGGTCGGCGCGGCGTACTTCCTGCAGGTCGCGCTCGACGCGATCAGCCTCCGGTCGCTCGACGACGTCCGCGATATCGAGGGGTGGCAGGCGATGACGGCGATCGCCCTAGTCGTCGTCCTCATCGTCCCGCTCGTCGCGATGGTGACCCCCGTCTGGGCCGCCGGCGCGAACACCGGCCCCGGGGGCGTCACCCAGTGGGACGGCAGCCTCCAGTGGATGAACGACGAGACGCCCACACCCGGTGAACTCGAGGGCGCGGACAACCCCATGGAGCTGTACGGCACCTACGAGCGCCCGGCCGACGGCGACTTCGAGTACCCGGAGGGCGCGTACGGCGTGCAGTCGTGGTGGGACTACGGCCACTGGATCACCACGCGCGCCGAGCGCATCCCGAACGCGAATCCGTTCCAGCAGAACGCGGGCGAAGCCGCCGATTACCTCCTCGCGCCGAGTGAGGAGGCGGCCCGCGAGGTGCTCGCCGGCCAGAGCGAGGAGGGCGAACACACCCGCTACGTGATGGTCGACTGGCAGATGGCATCGCCGAACTCCAAGTTCGGCGCCCCCGTCACGTTCTACTCGGGCAACGAGACGCGCTCCGACTTCAACCGCGTCCTCTACCAGCAGACCGAGCAGGGCGGGTTCCAGACGGTGATGCAGGTGAACACCCAGCGCTACCACGAGAGCCAGATGATCCGTCTGTACGAGCACTACGGCAGCGCGGTCGACCCCGAGCCCGTGGTTGTCGACTGGGAGACGCGGACCGCCCAGACGCGGAGCGGCGGGCAGGTCGAAGTGAGCACCCTCCCGAGCGACCCGCGGACGACGGTCAGGCAGTTCGACAACATGACCGCGGCGCGCGAGTACGTCGAGCAGGACGGCAGCGCCCAGATCGGCGGCGTCGGCGACCTGCCCTCCGAGCGCGTCGCGGCCCTCGAACACCACCGCCTCGTCCACGCGTCGCAGTCGCCGGGGCAGTCGCCATCCGCGCTGCAGGTGCAGGTCCTCGGTCGACTCGTCCCCGAGGGGACCGGCGTCGAGGACATCCTCGGCGTCGGCGGCTTCCAGGCGCTCCGAGACAACTACGTGAAGACGTTCGAACGCGTCCCCGGCGCGACGATCGAGGGCTCGGGCGCCGAGCCCGGTCAGGAGGTCGAGGCGACCGTCGAGATGCGGAAGCCCGCGGGAGGGACCTTCGAGTACACGCAGTACGCCGAGGCCGATTCGAACGGCGAGTTCGCGTTCACGGTGCCGTACTCGTCGACCGGGTACGACGAGTTCGGCCCGGAGAACGGCTACACGAACACCAGCGTCCGCGCGACCGGCGCGTACAACATCACCACCGAGCAGACGACCGGCGATGACCTGTACACCACCCAGCGCGTCGGGCAGGTCGAGGTGACCGAGGGGCAGGTCGTCGGCGTGGACGACGCGGCGGCGACGGTCGAGCTCGAAGAGGAGATCGTCGACTGCCCGAGCGGCGACCCCGACTGTCCGGTCGACGGGAGCGGCTCCGACGGCGGCGACGGATCGAGCAACGAGAGCGCGGCGGTCGCGCCCGCGACGCCGGTCGCGGCGGACGCCGCCGTCGACCCGACCGTCGGCATCGGCGCGAGCCCGTAACCAGCGATGGCCGGCCTTCGAGAGTGGGCGACGCTGTACCTGAAGGGCGTCGCGATGGGGAGCGCCGACGCGGTCCCCGGCGTCTCCGGCGGCACCATCGCGCTCATCGTCGGCATCTACGAGCGCCTGATCGCGGCCGTGACGGCGGTCGACCCGTCGCGGATTCGACGCGTGCTCGCCGGCGTCCGACCCGCCAATATCCCGGACGCCCGCGCGGCGTTCCACGAGATCGACGGCGCCTTCCTGCTCGTGCTCGGCGCGGGGATCGGCACGGCCGTCGTCACCGTGCTGAGCGGCGTCAACTACCTGCTCGCGACGCGGCCGGTCGCGACGTACGGCTTCTTCTTCGGGCTGATCGCGGCGAGCGCGGCGGTGTTGCTCCGCGGCGTCACGCTCGACACGCCCCGGCGGCAGGCGGCGGCGGTCGCGGGCTTCCTGCTCGCGTTTCTCGCCTCGGGCGTCGCCTCGACCGGCCTCGGCAGCTCGCTGCCGCTCGTCTTCGTCGCCGGCGCGGTCGCGGTCAGCGCGATGGTGCTCCCGGGCATCTCGGGATCGCTCCTCCTGATCGTGCTCGGCCAGTACGAGTACATGTCTGGGACCGTGAGCCGGGCCGTCGACGGGCTCGCCGCGTTCCTGACCGGGAACGGGAGCGACGCGCTCGTCGAGACGCTCCCGCCGGTCCTGACGTTTCTCCTCGGCGGGGTCGTCGGGCTGTTCACCATCGCGCACACGGTCAGGTACGCGCTCGCCCGCGCTCGAGCCGCCACGCTCGCGTTCCTCGTGAGCCTCGTCGTCGGCGCACTCCGTGCGCCGCTCCTCGAGGTCTCGACTCGACTCGCCGAAAGCGGGGAGTCGTGGCAGGGGGCGGCGCCGCGGTTCGCGCTCGCCGCGCTCGTCGGCGCGGCGTTCGTGTTCGTACTCGACCGGTACTCCGCGACGATCGAGTACTGACCGCGATCGGACGCGGCCGGTGTACACTCGATGGCTTGAAATCGACGCCGGCCGAAGCCGCGAGCGATGCGAACTCGCCGAACCCTGTTGGCGTCGGGCGTCGCCGGACTGGCGGGCGTCGCCGGCTGCGTCGCGTCCCCGTCGGGCGGACGTAACGACGAGGCCGGGGGACGCGAGGACCCGAACGCCGCCGACGTCGACGCGCGGCTCGGGTTCGTCGGCGACCTCATGCTCGGGCGCAGCGTGAACGAGCGGTGGGCCGACGACGACCCCGCGGGGGTCTGGGGGCCGACGCTGCCGCGCCTCGCGGAGCTCGACGGGCTCGTCGCCAATCTAGAGTGTTGCGTCTCCGAGCGCGGCACGCGGTGGCCCGACAAGGTGTACTACTTCCGGTCGGATCCCTCGTTCGCCGTGCCGGCGCTGGAGGCCGCCGGCGCCTCGTTCGTCTCGCTCGCGAACAACCACATCCTCGACTTCCGCGAGCCCGCGCTCCGCGACACGCGGACGCACCTCGGCGACGCCGGGATCGCCCACGCCGGTGCCGGGACCGATCTCGGGGCGGCGCTCGAGCCGGCGGTGTTCGAGGCGGGCGACGTCACGGTCGCGGCGTTCGGCCTCACCGACCAGTCCGAGGCGTTCGCTGCGGCTCAAGAAGAGCCCGGCACCGCCTTCGCGACGCTCGATCCCTCGATCCCGGCGACGCGCTCGCTCGTCGAGGGGGTTCTCGAGAGCGCCCGCTCGCACGATCCGGACCTCGTCGTCGCCTCCCTGCACTGGGGCGCGAACTGGGAGACCGAACCGCGGCGGGTCCACGAGCGGTTCGGGCGGTGGCTCGTCGATCGGGGCGTCGACGTCGTCCACGGGCACAGCGCGCACGTCCTCCAGGGCGTCGAGGTGTATCGGGGGCGGCCGATCGTCTACGACGCGGGCGACTTCGTCGACGACTACGTCGACTACGTCGACCGGCAGGGGGTTCACAACAAGCGCAGCGCGCTGTTCGAGCTGGTCGTCCGCGACGGCGACCTCGACGAGCTGTTCGTCGAGCCGACCGCGATCGTCGACGAGGCGGCGACGATCGCGGACCCCGACGTCGCCGAGTGGGTTCGGGAGACCGTCGCGGAGCGCTCCGCGGCGTTCGGGACCGACGTCGAGCGCGTGGCCGGCGGCCTCTCGATCCCGTTGGGCGAGGGATGAACTAGGGCGGCGACGACGGTCACCCGGTAGATAGCTTGAAATGCGCATGACCGCTAGCGCGGATCTGTTCGGTCTGAGCGCGACGCAGCTGGAAACGATCATGCCGGTCCTCCTGATCGCGATACTGGTGCTCGGCGGCGCGTACACGTTGTTCGTGCTGTCGACGGACTCGACCTGAGCGTCCCGCCTCGGCGCGTCCGCCGGGCGTCCGCCGGGCATCCGCCACCGTATCAGACCCCCGAGTGGGATACGTCAGACCTCGGGTGGGATACGTCAGACCCCCGGGTGGGATACGTCAGGCCAGCCGACCGATCGCGTCGACGATCACGTCGACGCCGACGTCGATCGCGTCCTCGTCGACGTCGAAGTACGCCGTGTGGTGGCCCGAGGGATTGCTCGCGCCGACGCCGAGGTACGTGGCGGTCCCACCCTGGTCCTGCACGCGGCGAATGAGGTAGGAGGCGTCCTCGCTGCCGCCGAACTCCTTCTCGATGATCCGGTCGACGCTCGGCGTCGCCTCCGCCGCGGCCTCGACCACGTCGACCACCGCGTCGTCGTTGCGGAAGGTCGTGGTCTTCCCGTAGAGTCTCGTCTCGACGTCGACGTCGTGCATCGTCGCCGCGCCGTCGACGACCTCGCGGGCCCGCCCGAGCATGTACTCGTTGAGGTCGTGGGTCTCGCCGCGCACCTCGACCCGCATCGTCGCCTCCTCGCAGACCACGTTCTGGGCGTTGTCCGCGCTCACCCTGCCCACGTTGACCCGCGTCGCGCCGTCGCCGTGGCGCGCGATCCCGTAGAGGTTCCCGATCGCCGCGGTCGCCGCCTGCAGCGCGTTCCGCCCGGCGTGCGGCTCGCCGCCCGCGTGGGCGGGCTCCCCGGAGAACGTCACGTCGACCTTCGCGTTCGACAGCGGGGCGTCGTAGCTCGAGACGACCGTCCCCGTCGGCTCGTCGAGGCCGACGTGGACGGCGAGCAGGTGGTCGACGTCGTCGAGGTGGCCGCTCTCGGCCATCGGCTTGCCGCCGCGCCCGCCCTCCTCGGCCGACTGGAAGAAGAACTTCAGCGTGCCGTCGAACCCGCTCTCGGCGAACGCCCGGGCCACGCCGACGCCGATCGCGGCGTGCGCGTCGTGGCCGCAGGCGTGCATCTCGCCGGGGTGGACGCTCGCGAACCCCTCCGCGGCCGGGCGGTGGTCGTCGTCCATCGCCTCCTGTCGTTCGAGCGCGTCGATGTCGGTCCGCAGTCCGATCGTCGGGCCGTCGCCGAACTCCCGCGTCGCGATGACCCCGGTGACGTCGCCCATCGCGTCGAGGTACTCCGCCGGCGCGCCGGCCTCCCGAGCGCGCTCCTTGGCCGCGGCGACCTCGTCGGCCGGCGGCACGCCCATCCGCTCGTCCGGCGCGACGGTGTCCTCGCCGACGAGCACGTCGTACCCCAGGCCGTCGAGTTCGGCCGCCAGCAGCGCGGAGGTCCGGAACTCCTTCCAGCCCGCCTCGGCGTGGCGGTGGAGGTCTCGTCTGATCGCTCGCAGCGTCTGCCCCTCGAACGAGTGCAACGCGTCCATACCCGTCACCCTCGCGGGCCGTCGGAAAAAATCACCCGGCGAAGCTGGGTCGCCGTCGCCCCCCATTCGGCCCCGTGCCCTGCTGGCGTCCAAACCCTATTGGGGCGCAGGGGTCAACGCCGACCGTGACTGACACCAACCGCGAGTGGGTGCTCGCCGAGCGCCCGACCGGCGAGCCCGACGAGGACTGTTTCGAACTGCGGGAGACCGACGTCCCGTCCCCCGCGCCGGGCGAACTCCTCGTTCGCACGCGCTACCTCTCCGTGGACCCGTACATGCGCGGTCGGATGCGCGACGCCGAATCGTACGCCGAGCCGTGGGCGGTCGGCGACCCGCTCAACGGCGGCGTCGTCGGCGAGGTCGTCGAGAGCGAACACGACGCGTACGACGCGGGCGACCTCGTGACGGGCGAGGGCCGGTGGGCCGACTACGCGGCGCTCGACGCGGCCGACGTCGCCCCGGTCGACCCCGCGGTCGCCGCCCCCGAGGCCTACCTCGGCGCCCTCGGGATGCCGGGGCGGACCGCCTACTTCGGGCTCCTGGAGGTCGGCGAGCCGAAGCCCGGCGACACGGTCGTCGTCTCCGGCGCCGCGGGCGCGGTCGGCTCGGTCGTCGGCCAGATCGCGAAGCGAAACGGCTGCCGCGTCGTCGGCTTCGCCGGTAGCGACGAGAAGACCGACTGGCTCACCGACGACCTCGGCTTCGACGCGGCGATCAACTACGAGACGACCGACGACTACCGCGCCGCGCTGGAGTCGGCCGCGCCGGACGGCGTCGACGTCTACTTCGACAACGTCGGCGGGCCCATCACGGACGCCGTGTTCGCGCAGCTGAACCTCGACGCGCGCGTCGCCGTCTGCGGGCAGATCGCCCACTACAACGACGAGTCGGTCCCGACCGGCCCGCGGAAGCTCCCCCAGCTGATCCCGGTCCGGGCGCGGGTCGAGGGGCTGCTCGTGAGCGACTTCGCGACCCACCGGCCGAGCCGCTCGCTGGCCT
>NZ_NHPE01000082.1:0-22835 GCF_002252895.1 Halorubrum sp. Eb13
GACGGCGACGAGGAGGCGTTCAAGAAGCTGAACGAAGCGTACGAGGTCCTGAAGAACTGAGCGGCGTCGGTGTTGCCGTCACTCCCGACCGTCGGTGTCGCCGTCACTCCCGACCGTCGGTGTCGCCGTCGGCCGCCGTCTCGATCGCCTCCGCGACCGCGTCCGCCGCCGCCGACAGCTCCTCTCGCGTGTTAACGTTCGTGAACGTCCGTTCCGTCGTCCGCGAGCGGATCGCCTCGTCGCCGACGACGACGCGGTCCAGCTCGTCCAGCGCCGCCAGTACCTTCCGGTCGCCGCGGGCGAGCGCGCGGTCGCAGGCGTCGGCCATCGCGTCGGCATGGTAGACCGCCTGCGTCGTCTGAAGCCATCGGTCGTCGAGCCGCGGGACCGCCGCCTCGCGCCCCGCCGCGTCCTCGCGGAGAGACGCGAGGAACCCCGGGTCGACGAACGGCATGTCGCAGGCGACGACGGCGACGTACGCCGAGGGGGCGGCCCGGCAGGCGTTGCGGATCCCGGCCGTCGGCCCGAGGTCGGGCTCGTCGTCGAGCGCCCACGTCACCGGGAGCGCGACCCCCTCCACGGCGGCCGCGATCGCCTCGCGCTGGTCCGGCCGGCAGTTGATCACGAGGTCGTCGACGACGGGGTCGCCGCCCGCGGCGCGGGCCGCGCCCGGCGGGACCGGGTCCCCCCGCCCCGCGAGCCGGTCCGCCACCCGTCGGATCATGGGGGTTCCGGCGAGCGCGGCGACTGACTTGTCGCGGTCGCCGAAGCGGGTCGAGCGACCGCCGGCGACGATGGCTCCGGTCGTCATGACCGGATCTGCGACGGCCGATGACTTCGGCGTTGCGGTGGCGACGAACGGCGGGGTTTCGGGGTCGAATCCCGGCCGCCGAGCGAATCGGTATCCCGGCGAAAGCGACCCGTTAAGTGCCCGGCGACCCACGGATCCAGTATGGCAGAGGCCACCGATCTGGAGGAGCTGAAGCGGGGGACCGAACTGGTCAAGCGCGGCTTCGCGCTGATGCAGAAGGGCGGCGTTATCATGGACGTCGTCAACCGCGAACAGGCCCGCATCGCGGAGGACGCCGGCGCGGTCGCCGTGATGGTGCTGGAGCACGTCCCGGCGGACATCCGTAAGCGCGGCGGCGTCGCCCGGATGCCCGACCCCGAGCGGGTCCCCGAGGTCATCGACGAGGTCTCGATCCCGGTGATGGGGAAGTCGCGCATCGGCCACCGGAAGGAGTCCGAGATCCTGGAGGCGCTCGGCGTCGACATGATCGACGAGTCGGAGGTGCTGACGCCCGCCGACGACGAGTACCACACCGACAAGCGCGACTTCGCGTCGCCGTTCGTCTGCGGGGCCCGCAACCTCCCCGAGGCGCTCCGTCGCATCCGCGAGGGCGCGGCGATGATCCGCACGAAGGGCGAGGCCGGCACCGGCGACGTCAACCAGGCCGTTCAACACCAGCGCACCATCAAAAACCAGATCCGGACGCTCACCGGCCTCAACTACGAGGAGCGCGAGAAGTGGGCCCGCGAGCACGGCGCTCCCCGAGACCTGGTCCACGAGACCGCAGAGGCCGGTCGGCTCCCGGTCGTCAACTTCGCCGCCGGCGGGATCGCGACCCCGGCCGACGCGGCGCTGATGATGTACCACGGCTGTGACGGCATCTTCGTCGGCTCCGGCATCTTCGGCGCGGAGGACCCCGCGGCGATGGGCACCGCCGTCGTCGAGGCCGTCAACAACTGGGACGACCCCGAGGAGCTCGCCCGGATCGCGAGCGGCACCGGCAAGGGCATGAAGGGCCAGTCCAACGAGGACATGCCCGAGGAGGAGAAGCTGCAGGGCCGCGGCGTTTAAGTAGCGAGCTTCGATTTCGGTGCGGGTTCCGCGGACGACGGGAGCGCCGGATATGTGTGAATCGCCGTCACTGAAGCCAAAACGGACGTTTTAGCGACCGGAACTATTACTCACCGGAGGCGAAATAGCAAGCGTATGAACCGACGAGGCTGCCTCTCCGGAGTCGCGGGGTGTCTCGCGGCGACGCTCGCGGGGTGTACCCGGGGAGCCCCCGATGAGGACGGGGGAACCGCCGGCGACGGCGCCGAGACCCCCGGGACGGGCTGTGCGCAGGACCCGGCGACCGCCGGCGACGACGAGGAGCGGTTCCTCGCGGCGAACGAGACCCCCGAGAGCCCCGGTGCCCGAGAGCTCTTAGCCGCCGTCGAGGCGGAGACCGACGGGCTGACCCGGTTCACGGACGACGACGGCACCGAGCGGGTCGGGTTCGATGAAGGCGGAGACGTCTGGGAGCTCAGGTATCGCGGCGCCCCCCACGCCGGGGAGGACCGGTTTCGAGGAGAGATCTCGGCGTTGTCCGCGGCGTTCGCGTCGAACCCGCCGGACGGCGTGTCGCTGTGGGCCACCTCGCTCCACGAGTGCACGACCGGGACGTGGCACGTCTGCGCCGAGGCCGCGGCGGCGTTCGATCGCGGAGAGCTCGGCCGAGAAGCGTTCGTCGACAGGGTCTGGGACACCGCGGAGATCGAGAACAACTGTTGAGCGCGGCTCGTGGCCGACGAGCCGGCGGCTCGCCGTCGACGACCCGGCGTCCGGTCACCGCCGGATCGCCTACCCCTCCAACACCGTCGACCCTTTTCCGATCCGGGTCTGGTAGGCGCGGGCGTCTATCCCGGCGCCGGAGAAGGCGTCGAGCATCGCGGCGGCGACTCCTCGCCGGCGGTCCTCGCGGCAGACGGCGATGATCGCGGGCCCGGCGCCGCTGACGGTGACGCCCGTCGCCCCGGCGTCGAAGGCGGCGGCGCGCACCTCGTCGTAGCCCGTTATCAGGCGGGCGCGCTCCGGGGTGACGACCGGGTCGGACATGCCGGCGCCGACGAGGTCGGGGTCGGAGCGGCACATCCCGATCGCGAGCGTCGCCGCGTTGCCGACCGTCTCGACGAGGTCCTCCATCGGCGCGCTCTCGGGGACGACCCGACGCGCGTCCCGAGTGGAGACCGCAACGTCCGGGAGACAGACGACGAGGGGGACCGCGGCGTCGACCGCGTGGGTCGCCTCGCTCGTCGTCACCGTGAATCCGCCGAGGATCGAGGGGGCGACGTTGTCGGAGTGGGCGACGCCGGAGACGACCGCCTCCCCCTCCGCGGCGATCGGGACCAGCTCCGAGCGGGAGAGCCCCCGGTCGTACAGCCGGTTGAGCGCGACCGCGGCGCCGGCCGCGCTGGCGGCCGAGGAACCGAGCCCGGAGGCCGGGCGGACCCCCTTGTCGATGTGGATGCGCGCCGGCGCGTCGAGGGCCTCGACGACCGCGCCGACGGTGTTCTTCTCGGGGTCCTCCGGGATGTACTGCGCGCCGACCCCGGTGACCTCGATCGTCGTCTCCGCCGCCTTCTCGACGGTGACGACGTCCGCCGGCCGGGTGAGGGCCGCGCCGAACACGTCGAACCCGCTACCGAGGTTCGCGCTCGTGGCGGGTGCCCGTACCGTGACCATGGCGAGGAGTGTCGCCCGGGGTGCAAAAAGGAGCGGGATCGAACAACGACGGACGGGATCGGCGACCGCCTCCGACCGCGCCGCTGGGCGGGGAACGAGCGAGGAGAGCGGAGACGCCTGAAACGAGTCGCGCGCCGGTCAGCTGTCGGCCATCGTCCACAGCAGCGTGCCGATGAGGATCAGCGGGATACCGATCAGGATGTACGTCTTGGGCATCGTCGTGTACGGCGCGACGAGGAAGATCAGCCCGAAGCCGCCGAAGACGGAGGCGATCACGCGCTGGGACTTCAGCGGCGCGGCTCCGAGCAGCGAGACGATGAACCCGAGCAGTATGACGTGCCCGAGATGGTAATCGAGCAGGAACGTGTCGATAGCCAGCGGCGAGAGCATTCTTGTCCGAAGGTGCGAGGGATTCGCGCATTAAAGTTCCGTTTCTCGCGAGACCGCCGAGGGACGGGCCGACATCCCCCACCGCCCGTTATAAGGACCGGCGGCGTGACCCCCCCACCGTGCGACTCGTTCAGGTCATGATCCCGGCGGGGAAGCGCGCGGCCGTGGTCCGGGCGCTCGACGACGAGGGCGTGGACTACGTCGTCACCGACGAGACGAGCGGGCGCGAGTACACGGCGGTCGCGACGTTCCCGCTCCCGACCGCCGCGGTCGAGCCCGTCCTCGAACGCCTCCGCGAGGCGGGGATAGACGAGAGCACCTACACGGTCATCGTCGCAGCCGAGACGGTCATCTCCCGGCGGTTCGAGGCGCTCGAGGAGGAGTACGAGCGGGAATCCGAGCGCGGGGGCGACCGGATCTCCCGGGAGGAGCTACAGGCGAAGGCGGACGACCTCGCGTCCGGTGTCGGCACGTACGTGTTGATGACCGTCATCTCGGCGGTGATCGCGACAGCCGGCCTCCTGCTCGACTCGCCGGCGACGGTCGTGGGGTCGATGGTTATCGCTCCCCTGATCGGTCCCGCGATGTCGGCCGCGATCGGCACCGTCGTCGACGACGAGGACATGTTCAGGCGCGGCGTGCGGATGCAGGTGCTCGGGGTCATCGTCGCGGTCGCGGCCGCGACGCTGTTCGCGTTCGTCCTGCGGACCTTCGCCTTAGTGCCGCCCGGGCTCAACCCGCTCGAACTCGCCGAGGTGTCGGAGCGGCTCGCCCCGAACGTCCTGGTGCTCGTCGTGGCGATCGGCGCCGGGATCGCCGGGATCGTCTCGCTGATGACGGGCGTCTCCGCGACGCTGGTCGGCGTGATGATCGCGGTGGCGCTCATCCCGCCGGCGGCCGCCGTCGGCATCGGGATCGCGTTTCGGATCCCCCGGCTCGTGGTCGGCGCGGGCGTGATCGTCGCGGTGAACGTCCTCTCGATCAACCTCTCCGCGCTGGTGATGCTGTGGTACGAGGGGTATCGGCCGCAGCGGTGGTTCCGCGAGGACGACGCGCGCGCCGCCTTCGTGAAGCGCGCCGCGATCCTCGTCGCCGCCATCGCGGTGCTGTCGGTGTTCCTCGGCGGCGTCACCTACGATTCGTACGTCGCCTCCACGACCGAGTCGGACATCCGAACCGCCGCGAGCGACGAGTTGGCCGCGATGGACGCCGGGATGGAGCTGATCGAACTCGAGGTCGAGCGGGGCGGGAGCGTCCCGCCGCTCGACACCGAGCGCGTGGTGGTCACGGTCGGGGCGCCGCCGGGCGTCGGCGTCGGGGGGATCGCCGAGGCGCTCGACCGCCGGATCGAGGCGACGATCGGCGAGGACGTCCGGGTGGAGGTGCGGCTCGTGACGATCGAGCGCGCCTGACGCCGCGGCGCGCGGCGCGCGTTCCGGACGTTCGGGCGTGCCCGTCGCGCGTTCGTGCAGAAATGCGGGGATATCAGTGGCGAAACGTGACGTTCGACGGTTCTGACGGCCACTGGCGGAAGAGGAAGTACTTTTTAACAGCGCCGCAGACGGTAGGGACAGTGACCGATTCGAAACGGCCCGACGACGATTCGATGCGCGAGGTCGTCGAGCGCTCCCGGAGCGGGGCGCCGGCGGTCGGCGAGGCGGTCCGGGACCGCTTCTCGTCGGACGAGGTGTTCCAGCGGATCGTCGCCGCCGCGGACGAGGAGGTGACCTCGGGCGGGCGCGAGCTGTTCTTCAGCGGCGTCGCCGCGGGGCTGGCGATCACGATCACGTTCATGCTGTACGTCTCGCTGACCGCCGCCACCGACGGCCACCCGATACTGAGCGTCCTCCTCTATCCGCTCGGCTTCGTCTACATCATCATCGGCGGCTACCAGCTGTACACCGAGAACACGCTGCCGCCGGTGGCGCTGACGCTGGAACGGCTCGCCAGCCTGCCGACGCTGCTGCGTCACTGGGGGATCGTCCTCGCCGGGAACTTCACCGGGGGCGCGTTCGGCGCGGTCGTGCTCTCGTACGGCGGCGTCTTCTCCGAGGAGGGCGCCGTCGAGTCCGCGATCTACATCTCGACCGGCGGGCTCGACGTCGGCTTCTGGCCGCTCTTCTTCAAGGCCGCGATGGCCGGCCTCATCGTCGCCGGCGTCGTCTGGGTCGGCTTCGCCTCCACCAACTCCGTCACCCGACTGCTCGTCGTCTACCTCGCGTTCCTCGCGATCCCGCTCGGGAACCTCTACCACGTCGTCGTCTCGTTCACCGAGGTGCTGTACCTGCTGTTCGCACAGCAGCTCGGGCTGTACACCGGCGGCATCACTCTTCTCGGCGGGCTCGGCGGCTTCGTCCTCCCGGTGCTGCTCGGGAACACGATCGGCGGGGTGGTGCTCGTCACGCTGGTGAACTACTTCCAGACCAGCGAGGAGCGGTTAGAGGAAGCCCGCTTCGAGGGAATGACCCGCCGGCTGACGGTGCCCGAGTGGGTGCTCGGTCGGGCCGCGGGGCGCTCGTACGTCCCCATCCTGGACGCCACGGAGGCCACGCTGTTCGCCAACGAGGGGTACCGGATCATGGTGCCGATCACGAACCCGCGGACCGACGGCCCCATCGTCGAGCTGGCGAGCCGGCTCGCCAGCGACCACGAGGACGGGCTCGTCCACATCGTCCACGTCGTCCAGGCGCCGGAGCGGATGTCGCTGTCGGCCGGCGCGGGCCGGATCGCCGACGTCTCGGAGGAGGGGATGGCGGGGCTCCGCGAGACCGCCGAGGGGTACGACGTCGACGTCTCGACGTCGACCGTCGTCTCGCACCGCTCGTTCGAGGAGGTGTTCAACATGGCCCGCCGGACCCGCCCGGAGGCCGTGCTGATGGGCTGGGGCGAGGACCAGCTGTGGAGCGCCGCCCGCGCGGAGCGCCCGATCGACGAGCTCACCAACCAGCTCCCCTGCGACTTCCTCATCCTGAGCGAGAGCGACCTCGACACCTCGCGCGTCCTCCTCCCCACCTCCGGGGGGCCGGACTCCGGGCTCGGCGCGGAGGTCGCGAGCGTGCTCTCGCGGACCGCCGGCGCCGAGGTGTCGCTGCTACACGTCGTCGACGGCCCGGAGGACCGCGCCGCTGGCGAGGGGTTCCTCACCAACTGGGCGGCGGAAAACGACCTCGCGGGCGCGAACAAGATCGTCGACGACGGCGGCGACGTCGAGGGCGCCATCGCGCGCGAGGCAGAGAACACCACCCTCGTCATCATCGGCGCGACGGAGAAGGGGCTCCTCTCCAGGCTCGTCTCGGACTCGCTGCACCTGGACGTGATCCACGACGTCGACTGCTCGGTGCTGCTCGCCGAGCGCCCCAGCAGCCGCTCGATCCGCGATCGGCTGTTCGGATCGGGACGGCGGGTCACCGGGCCGCCCGACGGCGGCGTCGAGCGCGACGACGGCGCGTCGCGGGGCGCCGAGCTCTCCGGCCCGGACGATTCCGGCCCCGCACCGCTCGCGGCCGTCGGCTCTGACGACGGTGGAGACGCCGCCGACGAGGGGGCCACAGAGCAGCGCCCCGACGACGAGCCGAGCGAGTCGACGGTGATCACCGACCACGTCGGTCCGGACGACGAGGAGGCGGGCGGCGACGGGAGCGACGGGGCCCCGCCGGAGCCCTCGGTCGTCACCGACCACGACGACTCGGACGACGAGGAGGCGGACGGGGAGAAAGCGGACGGCCGCAGAGACGCGACGGACGACGCGGCGTGATCGATCGCGGCGCGGGGCGACGCGCCCGATAGCGCAAACGGCTCTTTGTCTCACCGGCGACTTATTGTTGGTTCCCGGCGACGGCTCGCACATGGACCGAAGACTGATGACCGCGGCCGGGCTCGTGCTGCTCGTCGCGCTGGCGGGCTGCGCGGGACTCCCCGGCTCGACGGGAGACGCGGGGACCGCCGCGAACGCGGCCCCGGGAGAGGAACCGGCGCTCGACAGGAGCATCGAAGTGACGGCGGACGGCGTGGCCACGGCCGAGCCGGACCGCGCCACGATCCGCGTGGCGGTGACCGCGACGGGCGACGACTCGGCGGCGGTCCGCGACGAGCTCTCCGCCGCGGACGAGTCGCTCCGGGCGGCGCTGACCGACTGGGGGCTCACCGAGGACGACATCCGGACCGAGCGCTACGACGTGCGCGAGTCCTACGAGACGCGGGACAATCCGGACCGGACGACGTATCAGGGCGTCCACAGCTACGCGCTGACGATCGACGACGTGGACGCGGTCGGGGAAGTCATCGACGTCGCGATCGACGGGGGCGCCGACGAGGTGGAGCGCATCGAGTTCGGGCTGAGCGAGGAGCGCGAGCGCGAGGTGCGCGCGCAGGCGATCGAGAACGCGATGGCGAACGCCGACGGCGACGCGGCCGTGCTCGCGAACTCCAGCGGGCTCGAGGTCACCGGCGCGTACCGCGTCTCGACCGCGGACGCCGGAGTGACGCCGTACCGGGTCGCCGAATCCGCGATGGCCGGGGGCGGCGACGGCGGCGACGCCGCGACCGGGGTCGAGACCGGCGACGTGAGCGTCCGCGTCAGCGTCAACGTCGTCTACGGCGCGGAGCAGGCCTAGACGACCGAGCCGGCGCACCGGTTCTCACGGCGCGCCCCGGATCCGCCGGGCGTCGAAACGGGAACGCGGCTTTTAGCGGCAGAAACGTCCGGTACGTGCCTGAATCGCCGTATTTAAACCGCGGATGCTCCACTGAGAGTCGTCCGACAGATACATACGGAAGTGATCGGATCGTAAAACTATGCCGGACGATTACAACACAGAGAGCATCGATCGACGTAAAATTCTTAAAGGAGCCGCTGCCGCCGGTCTCGTCGGCATCGCGGGCTGTTCGGGAGACGGCGGCGACGGGTCCGACGGTGGCGACGGCTCTGACGGGTCCGACGGGAGCGACGGCTCTGACGGTGGCGACGGCGGCGACGGCGGAAGCCGCCTGAGCTGGCACGCGGGCGGGACCGGCGGGACCTACTTCCCGCTCTCGAACGAGGTCAAGACCATCGTCGAGGCGAACACCGACTTCTCGCTGAACGTCCAGTCGACGGGCGCGAGCGTCGAGAACGTCGGCAGCCTCGCCGACGGGTCGGCCGACTTCGCGCTGATCCAGAACGACATCGCCTCCTTCGCGAAGAACGGGACGGGCATCGACGCCTTCCAGGACAACGCGATCGAGAACCTCCGGGGCGTCGCGACGCTGTACCCGGAGACGATCACGCTCGTCACGCTGGCGGAGAACGACATCTCCTCCGTGGGGGACCTCAGCGGCGCGACGATCAACACCGGCGACCTCGGGTCGGGGACGCAGGTCAACGCGCTACAGATCCTCGAATCCGTCGGCATCACCGACTACAACGAGCAGAACGCCGGCTTCTCGCAGGCGTCCGAACAGCTCGCCAACGGCGACATCGACGCCGCCTTCGTCGTCGGCGGCTGGCCGGTCGGCGCGATCGAGGACCTCGCGAACACGAACGACATCGAGATCGTCCCGATCAGCGGCGACAACCGCGAGGCCGTCAAGGAGGACGCCTCCTGGTTCGCGAACGACACCATCCCCGGCGGCACCTACACCGGCGTCGAGGAGGACGTCGAGACCGTCGCCGTGCAGGCGATGATCGCCACGAACGCCGGAGTGCCGGCCGACACGGTCGAGACGGTCACCGCGGCCATCTTCGACAACCTCGGCGAGCTCACGATCAAGACCGACTTCATCACCGTCGACAGCGCGCAGGACGGGATGTCCATCGAGCTGCACGAGGGAGCCGCGGCCTACTTCGACGCGTAGGCGCTCCGACGACGGCCCCGACGCGGGCCGTCCGCTCGGAGGGAGCCGCGGGCGAGTCGTATCGGTTCCACTGCGGGACGCGCCCCGGTCGATCGCGGGGGACCGCGCCGCCGACGGCCGGTCGTGCCCTGTTTGAAACTGCTTCACGAGCTGTCCGAACTCGACACCACCGGAATCACTCGAAGACATGGGCCGCCTTTCTCAGCCGAACGTCGGTGCCGCGATCCTCGCGATCGGCGTGCTCGCGATCGCCGTCGCCGCGGCGACCGCTCCGGTCGGGGCCGTCCTCGTCGTCGAGGACATCGAGACGGGCGAGCGGTACGTCACGGCGGAGGTGAGCGACGGGAGCACGGTCGCCCTCGAGTACACCCACAGCGTCGAGAAGTCCCGGGTGTACGACGAGTACCGCGTCGACGGGGAGACGCTCGTGAACACCCGGATGGAGTTCGAGTCCTACGGGTGGGGGCTGCCCGCGCGCGTCAACGTCACGAACGTGAACGGGACGCTCGTCTACGAGCCCGACGAGCCGATCACGGTGCTCGACGAGCTCTCCGTCTCGCCGGGGCGGATCGCCGACCACACGCTGATCGTCGATGACCGGCGATACGACCTCGTCGCGGTGACGGACGGCAACGACGTGAGATTACACATCGAACGACGGTCGCCTCTCGAGATGATCCAATGACCACGACCCATCGAACGGACGGCGGTATCGACGACCCGAACGACGGCGGCCCCGAGGGCAACGGGCCAGGGGGCGACGACCCGGGCACTGGCGCCCCGCCTGACGACGGGACGGACGAGGAGATCTCCCGCGAGGAGGCGGACGAGCTGATCCAGGAGATCGAGCGCCGCCGATCGCTGCGAGGGGCCGCCGCGGTGGCGGTCGCGGCGATCGGGATCGCGTTTTCGGTATTTCAGCTGTTCCTCGCCGCGCGGAGCTTCACCTTCACGGTCTGGCTTCCGACCGTCGAGTTCGCGGGGATCTCGCTCGCCCCCTGGCAGGTCTCGCTCCAGCTCCTGCAGGCGAACGCGATCCACGTCGCCTTCGCGCTCGTGCTCACCTTCCTGCTGTTCCCGGTGAGCACCGGTGACGGGTTCGTCGCGCAGGCGTTCGGTCGGATCGCGCCGGCGGCGTCCCGGCGCCTCGGTGAGGAGAATCCCGTCACGCGGCTGCTCGAACGGGGTCGGGCGGGGGTGCGCTGGGCGTTCCTCGACCCCGACCGCGACCGGGTGGCTCCGGTCGACCTGGTGTTCATCGTCGCGGCGTTCCTGTCGGCGTTCTACTTCCTGACGGAGTTCGCCGAGATCCAGAACATGCGCGTCTTCGGGGTCGACTCGGGACGACCGATCACCGAGGTGTACGCGTTCCTCCAACCGCTGCTCGGCGGCGTCCCCTTCGTGAGCGAATACTCTTACGCGATGATCCTGGGCGTGACCGGCGTCCTGCTGGTGTTGGAGGCCACCCGCCGGACGCTCGGCCTCCCGCTGATGATCATCGTCGCCACGTTCATCGTCTACGCCCGCTGGGGGTACCTCATCAGCACGGGCACGCCCTTCCTCGGGCTGCTCGCGATCCCGGAACTCACCTGGCCGGACATCGTTCAGAACCTCTGGTACAACACCGAGAACGGTGTGTTCGGCATTCCGGTGACGGTGTCGGTGAGCTTCATCTACATCTTCATCCTGTTCGGGTCGTTCCTCGAGATGAGCGGGGCGGGCCAGTGGTTCATCGACCTGGCGTACGCGCTCACCGGGGGCCGCAAAGGCGGCCCGGCCAAGGCGAGCATCCTCGCCAGCGGGTTCATGGGAACGATCTCGGGGTCGTCGATCGCCAACACGGTCACGACCGGCGCGTTCACGATCCCGCTGATGAAGCGGTCGGGCTACTCGCCCGAGTTCTCCGGCGCCGTCGAGGCGTCCGCGTCCTCCGGCGGGCAGATCCTCCCGCCCGTGATGGGTGCGGCCGCCTTCCTGATGGTCCAGTACACGGCGACGCCGTTCGCCGACATCATCATCATCGCGACGATCCCGGCGATCGTCTTCTTCTTCGGCGTCTGGGTGATGGTTCACCTCAAGGCGGTCCAGGCGGGGATCGGCGGCGTGGCCGGCGAGGACACCGTGGACCTCTGGAGCCACCTCAAACGCGGTTGGTTCTACCTGGTCCCGATCGCGCTCCTCCTCTACTACCTCATCATCGAGCGGCTCTCGGTCTCCCGGTCGGCGTGGTTCACGCTCGTGGCGCTCGTCGGGCTGATCGCGCTCGTCTCGGCGTACAGCGAGGAGACGCGGCTCCGCCTCCTCGCCGTCTTCGCGGCGATCGTTGGCGTCGAGCTGGCGAGCTACGCGGTGGCCGGCGTGAACGTCGTCGGCCTCGTCACCGGATCCGGCGGTGCTGGGCTCCCGCCCGCCGAGGCGGTCAGCGCCTTGTTCAGGGGGATCGAGTGGTACGCGATGCTCGCGGGGGTGCTCACGCTGCTGTCCAAGCCCGACCTCGACGCGTCGCTGCTCGATCTGAACCCCTCGGTCCGGGACGCCGCCGAGACGGTCGGCGACCGGACCGGCCGGGACCTGGAGGACAGCCAGCCGTTCAAGCTCGGCACCTTCGTGGTCACGTCGATGGAGCAGGGCGCGCGCACCGCGGTCCCGGTCGTGGTCGCGGTCGCGGCCGCGGGGATCATCCCCGGCGTCATCAGCGTCTCCGGGCTCGGTCCGAACCTGACCTCGCTGCTGCTGGCGCTCTCGGGCGGATCGATCGTGATCATGCTGCTCGTGACGGCCGTCTCGAGCATCATCCTCGGGATGGGAATGCCCACGACGGTCACCTACATCATCCTCATCTCGATGCTCGCGACGCCGCTCGTGGAGTTCGGCATCCCGCTCCTGGCCGCCCACCTGTTCATCCTCTACTTCGGCGTGATCGCCGACATCACGCCGCCGGTGGCCGTGGCGGCGTACGCCGCCAGCGGGGTCGCCAAGTCCGACCCGTTCGAGACCGGCGTGAAGGCGTTCTCGCTCTCGCTGAACAAGGCGATCGTCCCCTTCGCGTTCGTCCTCGCACCGGGGATCGTCCTGTTGCGCGAGAAGGCGAACGCCGCCGATCTGCCGCTCCGCGAACGGTACCGCGTGATCGGGTTCCAGGACCTCGCCGAGCTCTCCTACTCGATCCCCGAGATCGTCGTTCCCGTCGTCGGGGTCTTCCTCGGGGTGATCGCGCTCGGCGCGACCGTCATCGGAACGCTGTACACGCGCGTCGGCCGCACCGGTCGGGCCGTGTTCGCACTCAGTTCGCTGCTGCTGATGGCGCCGAGACTGCTTTCCGAGACCGTCTTCGACGCGCTCGGGCTCGTCGGCGTGAGCGTCTCCGTCGACGCGCTCCTGCTCGACTTGACGCTCCGTGCCATCGGGTTCGCCCTGTTCGCGGCGCTGACCGTCCGTAACCGTCGGGAGGCTGAGAGCGAAGGCAGCGGGGGAGACGAAGCCGGTGCCGAGTCGGAGTCGCCCGAGATCGCCTCCGGCGTCGACTCGGCCTGATCGGGCGACCGACCCGGAGAATTCCACGAGAGGGCCGTCGTCAGGCCTCGTAGCTGGACGCCGTCAGGCCTCGTAGCTGGACGCCGTCAGGCCTCGTAGCCGGCCATCTCCATCACGGACGCGAACTGCTCGGTGTCCGTGACGCTCTCGTACACTATCCCGCCGATCATGCCGCCGGGGTAGGTGTCGCCGTTCATCGCGTGGTTCACCTTGTGGCAGTGGAGCGCGTACACGCCGGGGTCGGCGCCGGCATTGAACTCGATCGTCTTCCGCTCCGCGGGCGCGATGGGGATCACGTCCTCGCGGTGCCGGGCGGCCTCGGGGATGACGCCGCCGTCCTTCTCGACGACGGTGAACCCGTGGTTGTGGGTGTGCATCGCGTGCGACTCGTAGCCGGCGTTGACGTAGTGGATCCGCACCCGGTCCCCCTCCTCGACGATCAGCGGCGACCCCTGCTCGGGGTGGAACGTGTACGGCGCGGAGCGACCGTTCACGGTGAACGCGTCGGGGTTGCGGTCGCGATGACTGAACGAGACATCGCCGCCGGCCATCGAGGCGGAGAGGCGCGTGTCCCAGTCTTTGATCGTCATGAACGCCTCCTTGTCGGGCGCCTCGTACCCCTCGGGGTCGACGCGGAGGATGCCGTACATCCCCATGTCGAGGTGGTTCTGCGTCTGGTAGTGACAGTGGTACAGGTGCGTTCCGGGTTGGTTCGCGGTGATCTCGTAGGTGTGCTCCTCGCCCGGGGCGACCTGCTGACCGGTCGTCGTCGGGACCCCGTCGTCCATCCAGCTCTTCGAGAGCCCGTGGACGTGGAACGTGTGCGGCCGGTTGTGCTCGGTGTTGTCGTAGGTGATCTCCATCTCGGTCCCCTCGGTCACCCGGAGCAGCGGGCCGGGAACGCTGGGGTCCGTGTCCGGCGTCTGCCACGCCCAGACCTCGGGCAGTTCCCACGGGCCGCCCTTCGTCTCGTCGCCGAGCAACCGGTGACGACACGGCGTCGTGGACACCGTGATCGCGCCGTCCCGCTCGTCGAGGTCGATGGTCGTCCGCGGCGTCGTGTACGGGTGGTCCGTCTCCACGCCGGTGGCGTCGCTCCCGGACCACTCCGCGACCTGTTCGGCCGCCGCCTCGCCGCCGCCGGCCGCGTTCTCCGCCGCCGCGGTGCTCTCGGCCCGCGGGGCGCCACAGCCCGCGAGCCCGACCGTTCCGAGCGCCGCGGCCGCCGAGAGGAACCCGCGTCTGGAAGCCGTGCGTCGACCGCTGTCGTCCCATTCTCTCGTCATGGCCGAACATGAGCGGAGCGTTAACTTAAGGGTAAAACCGGATCCACAGGGTGTGAGAACGCGGTCCGCGGCCGGTTTATTTATATAGTCTGGAAACCGGGGAGGGTTTCTTCGGGGTTCATCCCCGGACCGCACGAGCCGGGCGTCGCCGACTCGGACTACTCCTCCGTCTCGGGTTCGCCGGTCTGCGTCGGACTGCGCTGAATCCCCCTGAGGTACCGGTACACCGGGTACACGTACTCCTCGATCGGCCCCTGGACTCCGCGCGGGCTCGAGTACACTAACACCGGCACGCCGCTCCCCTGAGCGAGTTTGATCACGTTGTCGGGGGTGCTCCCGAAGACGCGGCGCCGGAGGCGACGCGTCCGGGTGGCCCCGATGAGCAGGATACCGCCGTTCTCGCTCGCTTGGTCCACCAGCCCGTCGGCGATCGTCTGGGCGGTGATGTTGTGGATCCGGACCGACGAGGCGTGCGGAAGCCCGGAGACGGTCGCCTCAGCGTTCTCAGGTCGGCCCTCGCCGCCCTCCGGCGTGATGTTGATGACGTGGATCTCCGCGTCCTGCTCGCCCATCCGGTCGATGAGCGAGAGCAGGTCCATGTGGTGCGGGCCGCCGCCGGCCCCGATGTTGACCACGTCGAGGGACTCCGGCTCCAGCACGCCGCTCGCGAACAACACCCCGCACGGGGACTTGTACTCCACGTGTTCGGCGACCTCGGTGTGCTCCTCGGGGTACCCCATCAACACGAGGTCCGACTCCTCGTCCCGCGCCGTTTGGACGATGTCGAACCCGACGTCCCGGCAAGTGTGTCCCTCGACCGCGTAGGGCACGTCGAGGTCCTCGGCCGCCAGCAGGTCCTGGATGCGCCGCACCCGACCGCGGGTGATCTCCTCGACCGCCTCGTACGGCGTCTGCTCGGGGATCTGCGTGACCGTCATCACGTCGACGAACGTCTCTCCCGGCTGGTACTCGCCGATCGCCGCCGCCAATCGGACGTACCGGACGGTCCGTTCCGGCCGCGCGACCGGGACGAGGATGCGGAACGAGTCCTCGCTCGGCACCTCGGGGGCGCCCGCCGACACGTCAGTGGGTTCTTCGGCGCCGACCTCTGCCTCGGGCGCTCCCTCGGTCTCCGCTCGGCCCCCGGGCTCGGTCGACGGGACGACCTCTTCGTACAGCTCGTCCATGTCCGGTTCGCCGCCCCAGATCAGGTACGCCGCGAGCATCCCGAGGACGAGCAGGACGCCGACGATGACGCCCTTGACCGGGAGATTAGTGATGAGCGCGACGTTCGCGAGAATCCCGACGATCGGGATCAGCGGAACGCCCGGGACACGGAATCCGCGGTCGAGGTCCGGGTGCCGGCGTCGAGAGTAGATGAGCGCGATGTTGACCACGGAGAGCGGCAGCAGCAGGTTCAGCGTCGCGAATCCGGTGAGCGTCGTCAGCCCCAAGTCGGTGAGCGTGAGCGGCCCGAGCGCCGGCAACGACACCGTGAGATCGAACGGGACCGCGCCGCCTTCCGCCGGGAACAGCCCGATGAAGACGACGATGAGCGCGACGATCACTCCCGTCGCGGTGGTCACGCTCCAGAACGGGGTGCCGTACTGCCGGTGGATGCGCGAGAACGGCCGCGGCGCCTGGCCCTGCCGACCCATCAGCGACCCGATTCCGCTGGCCGCGAGGATGCTCGCGTTCGAGGCGCTCACCATGCTGAAGATGGCGCCGGCGACGATGAGCGAGCGACCCGCGGGGCCGAGGAAGCCGGCGGCGACGCGGCCCATCGCGGTCTCGCCCTCCTCGGCGATGACCTCGGCCGGGACCGGCGAGTTCACCATCGAGACGATGACGAGCGCGTAGAGGACCGTCACCGTGACGATGCTCGCGCCGATCGCGAGCGGGACCGTGCGGCGGGGCTCGATGATCTCCCCGGCGCTCGCGGCGATCGCGGAGAACCCGAAGAAGGTGATGAACGCCAGCGCGGCGATCGTGACGATCCCGACCGGGTCGGTCGTGAACCCGGCCGAGAAGTTGCCGACGGCGACGGCCGGGCCTCGGAACGCGAAGGCGCCGCCGACGAACGCGAGGAGGACGGCCACCTTCGCGCCCGTCACGAACAGCTGGAAGGTCCCGCTCTCCTCGGTCCCCCGGGCGTTGAGCGCGCCGAGCAGCAGGGCCGCGAGCACGCCGGAAGTCCCGTGAGGGAGGACGTGGAGCGACTCCGGGAGAATGAATCGAACGACCCACTCGTCCATCGTCGCGAGGTAGAAGGCGGTCGTGCCGGTGTAGCCCAAGAACAGCATCGCGCCGACGACGTAGATCAGCGTGTCGTGTTCGAAGGTCCGCGAGGAGAACAGGTAGCCGCCGCCGTTCTCGGAGTAGATCGACGCGAACTCGGAGTACGACGCCGCGGTCAGGCCGGCGACCACCGCCGCGAGGACGAAGGCGATCACTGCGCTACTCCCGATCTCGGCGACGGCCGTGCCCGACAGCGAGAAGATCCCCGCCGCGATCATCGTCCCGAGCCCGATCGCGTAGGCGATTTTGAAGTCGAGCGTCCGGGTGTGCTCTACCATTGCACTCCGATCCGGAATGAGCGTACCAAAAACTATTGATCCCTCATACGCCCCCGGGAGCGATTGTCGAATCCGAACGCCCATCGGATTTATTCGGCTCCGCCGCGACCGCGAAGCCATGCGCGTCGGCATCGTCTCCGACACCCACGACGACCTCGCCGCCGTCGAGGCGGCCGTAGCGCTGTTCGACCGCGAGGGCGTCGACGCCGTCGTCCACTGCGGCGACTTCGTCGCGCCCTTCTCCGTGACCCCGTTCGACATCGGCGGCGACGACCCCGACGCGGGCTTCGACTTCCACGCCGTCCGCGGCAACAACGACGGGGAGTGGGCGGTGCAGACGACCGTCGAGGCGTTCGGCACCTACCACGGCGAGGCCGGAACGCTCTCGTTCGGGGACGGGAGCACCGAGAGCGCCGGCGACGGGGACGGCGAACGCGCCGGCGACGAGGGCGCCGTCGAGGTCGCGGTCACTCACGGGACGAGCGGCGTCGTCGTCGACGCCCTCGTCGACTGCGGCGACTACGACTACGTGTTCCACGGCCACACCCACGCGCACGGCGTCGAGGAGCGCGGCGGGACGGTCCGGGTGAACCCCGGCGGCCTGCCCATCCCGGTCGACGGCGCGGACGACGAGTTCCGCGTCGCGACCCTCGACGTCGGGGCGGACGCCGACGGGGCGACCGGCGTCGACGCGGTGACGCACCACGCGCTCGATTTATAAATAGCGCACCGCGGCACGACGGGACGCGACCCGAACGCGACGCCCCGAGCGACGCACTAACGCGCGTTTGTGTCATCGGGAGCCTTTTGAGGTGTCAGAGGAAGAAGGTGTATGGACAGACGCGCGTTCCTCGTCGGAGCGGGCGGGGCGGCGAGCGCGCTCGCCGGGTGCACCGACCTCGTCACGCTCGGCGACGGGCGGGTCGCCAAGCGCGACCTCCCGGAGCGGCCCGCGGACCCGACGCCCGAGTCGGTCGCGGCGTACGTCGCCGAGTACGAAGAGGTCCACGCACACAACCGCCACGCGAGGGACGGGGCGAGCGAGGTGACCGTCGACGCCGTGGCGACGTTCGACCACGCCGCCGGCGACGAGCACTTCGCGACCGCTCAGCACGCCGGTACGGCCTACTACGAGGACGACGGCGCCCGGTCCGTGGGGGAGCTGTACGGTCGACCGGTGCCGTACCTCGTCGCCCCGGACAGGACGCTCCGGATGCCGGTCGAGCGGCGGCGGGTCGGAACCGGCGCGTCCGGTCGTCCGCCGGACGAGACCGCGTCCCCGCCGCTCGGCGTCCGGCTCTGCAACGTCACCGACGACCCGCGCGAGTTCGTCGTGACGGTCGTCCGGCGGAGCGCTGCGGACGGTGGAGGCGGCGTCGGCGGCGATATCACCGACGAGAGCGACGGCCCGGTCCTCTCGACGACGGTCGAGCTCGATCCGGAGAGCGCGGTCGAGCTCCTGGAGGTCACCGACGTCCGCGGCGGCTACCGCGTCACCGCCAGCATGGAGGACGACGGCGTCACCGGACAGGGCCGGATCGAGGTCGGGCTGCCGAGCGCCGACCGCGGCCCCAACGTCGACGTCATCGTCGGCGAGAGCGGCGTCTCCGCGTGGCACCTCCCGTCGTTCGAGGGGATCTGAGCGGTCAGTCGTCGCGGTCAGTCGCCGGCGTCGCCGTCGGCGCCGCCGTCCGCCGGGAGGTCGGCGGCGTCCGCCGCCTCGACCCCCCGGAACTCGAAGCGCGCGCCCCCGCCCGTCGCGTCGACGAAGTCGACCGACCAGCCGTGCGCGTCGGCGACCTCCGCGACGATCTTCAGCCCGAATCCGGTCCCGTCCTCGTCGGTCGACACGCCCGCGTCGAACGCCTCGTCGCGCACCGCCTCGGGGATACCGGGCCCATCGTCGGCGACGTAGAATCCGGGCTCGCCGGCGGCGTCGAGCGCGCCCACCTCGACGCGGACCCCCGCGCCGCCGTGAGCGACCGCGTTGGCGAACAGGTTCTCGACGGCCTGCCGGAGCCGGCTCCGGTCGGCCCGGAGCGGGAGGTCGTCGGCGAGGACCAACTCGGCGTCGGCCGTGTCGACGTTCGCCCAAGACTCCTCGGCCAGCGCCGACAGCGACACCGCCTCGGTCTCGTCGATCGCGGTGCCCTGTTTGGCGAGCGTCAGCATGTCATCGACGAGCGCGCCCATCCGGTCGAGCGATCGGGCGACCGTCTCGAGCTCCGGCGGGACCGCCCGCTCACCCTCCAGTCGAGTACGGATCAGTTCGAGGTTGCCGGCCGCGACGTTGAGGGGGTTGCGGAGGTCGTGTGAGACGAGGCTGGCGAACTCCTCGAGCCGATCGCGCTCGCGGGCGACCTCCGCCTCGCGGGCCCGGAGCTGTCGCTCCCGCTCGATCCGGACGAACACCATCGTCACCGTCGCGGCCCAGATCCGCGCGATCGCGAGGTCGGAATCGTCGAACGCGTCGGACTCGGTGGCGCCGACGTTGATGACCCCGTAGCGCCCGAGCGGGAGCACGAGCTCGCTCCGGATGGGCGAGTCGGGGTTGTACCGGTCCGGGTCCGTCCGGATGTCGGCGACGTACTCCGGCTTCCCGGAGTCGAACACCTGCCAGGAGATGCTCCGCCCGTCGGCCGAGAAGACGGGGTGCTCGCCGACGACCTCGTCGGCCGCGTCGGTCCACACGTGCGGCTCCAGCGCGTCCCGGCTCTCGTCGTACAGCCAGATCCCCGCGATCGGGTGGCCGAGCACCTCCTCGACGTACTCGACGGCCGCCTCCGCGGCGACCTCCCGGTCGGTCGTCTTCAGGAGGTCCTGCGTCGCCTCGTGGAGCGACTCCAGCGTCCGCGTTCGGCGCCGGAGCTCCGCCTGTCGCGCCCGCTCCTCGCGCACGTCGACGACCGTGACGACCAGGTACGCCTCGCCCGCCCTCTCGAACGGACCGAGGCTGATCGTGACGGGGATCTCGGTGCCGTCCCGCCGCCGCGCCGTCAGGTCGAGGCTCGCGGCCATGGACCGCGGCTCCGGGTCGGCGACGTGGCCGTACAGCTCGGCGCCGGCCGAGCCGCCGCCGGCGTCGTAGAGCAACCGCTCGACGTCGGTGCCCTCCAGCTCCGCCGGCCCGTAGCCGAGCACGGGCTCGACGCGGGGGTTGCCGGCGCGGACGACGCCGTCGGTGTCGACGATCAGCACCGGGTCGGGAAGGCCGCCGAGCGCCTCCGGGAATCGCTCCATCCGTTTCACTTCTACTCTTCGGCCGGCTCGTGGACGTGCCCGCACTCGGGACATCGGACCTCCTCGCCGCGGAGGCCGGCCGAGGAGGCGCGCACCTCGCGCATCACCTCGCTGATCTTGTCTTCGGCCTCCAGCTCGTCGGCGACGGCGAGGTCGACCCCCTCGACCTCCAGGAGGAACTTCGCGACCTCCGTCACCTCGTACATCATCTCGTCTAAGTCCTCGGCGGTGAAGAAGCCGGACATCGCGCCGTAGAGGAACGTCGCGCCCGCCTTCGTCACCTTCTCCTCGAAGGAGTAGCGCGCCTGGTTGACCGCCTGCGGCGTGTACGTGTCGGTCATGAACGGGACGAGCTCCGGGAGGTTCTCGCCGATCTTCGTCATCTCGACGCCCGTCTCGGTTCGGAAGTCGGCGCAGAGCCGAGCGATCGCCCACTCCCGGGCCGTGACGTACGTCCGGTCGCGGAGGAAGTCGTTGACCCGCTCGTAGCGGGCGCCGTCCATCTTCTTGAACCGCTCGTACTTGCGGACCTCCGGCGGGACGTCGGGCGTCTCGTCGTCCGCGGTATCGCCGTCGGAGGCGCCGTCATCGAAGGCGTCGCCGTCGGAAGCGTCGCCTTCACTGGGCGTCACGTCGCCCGTCCCGTCGGTCGAGGGGCCGGCGGCGTCGCTCGGAGCGGCGGCCTCGTCGAGGGGCCCCGGAGCCCCCTCGTCGTCGGTCGACGGCTCGCGGGCGGGGTCCGACCCGGCGTCGGCGTCGTCCGACGCGGGACCGGGCTGGTCGTTCATGTCCGTATCAACCTGACCCCCGGACAAAAGGGTTGTCGCTGGAAGCGGCGGCCGCGCTCCCGCGACGCCGGACCGCCCCCACGGAGATCCATTTTTGTACCGTCGTGTGGACGTGGGTCGTATGAAGGTGCTCTGCGGGATCGGCGGCAGCGACGACTCGTTCCGCGCGCTCGACCGGACCGTCGAGCGCGCGGCGGTCGCGAACGACGACCTCACGGTGGCGGTGGTCGACAACGATGACTCGGCGGTCGCCCAGGCGGAGGTGATGGAGCGCGCTCGGGAGGCGATCGACGACGCCGGGATCGACGCCGACGTGAGACGGGTCGAGGGCGATCCCGGGAGCCGACTGGTCGAGATCGCCGAGCGGGAGGAGTTCGAGGCGATCGTCCTCGGCGGCGGGCACACGAGCCCGATGGGGAAGATCACGCTCGGACCGATAGCCGAGTTCGTACTGTTGAACGCCAAGACATCGGTCACGCTGGTCAGATGAGCGATCGACGCTACCCGGAGACGGTGGCCGACGGCTTCCCCGCCCCTCCCACGGAGTTCACCGACCGGGAGGACCGGACCGTCGAGATCCGACCGTACGAAGACACCGAGGACGCCTACGAGTCGCTCGTCGCGATGTACGACGCCTTCGACCCGTCCGACCGCGCACAGGGAATCCCCCCCGGCGGGGAGAAGCGCATCCGAGAGTGGCTGGACGCGATCCTCGGCGACGACTGCTACAACGTGCTCGCGTGGTGCGGCGACGAGGTCGCCGGCCACGCGACGCTGGTGCCCGACGGCGACGCCTACGAGCTGGCGATCTTCGTCCATCAGGAGTACCAGCGCGCCGGGATCGGCACCCACCTCATCCGCGGACTGCTCGGCTACGGGCAGGCCGAGGGGGTCCGGAAGGTGTGGCTCACCGTCGAGCGGTGGAACCGCGCCGCCGTCTCGCTGTACAAGAAGATCGGGTTCGAGACCTCCAACGCCGAGAGCTTCGAGCTGGAGATGGGGCTCCGGCTGAACGAGGACGATGGCGACGAGGACGAGGGCGACGGGGACGGGGCGTAGCCCCGCCGGCGCGTCCGCCGAGCGTCTCGCCGTCCCGGTCCCATCGCTCGCCGGGATCTTCAAGCCTTTACGTGCGGCGAGCGAGCGCTCGGGTATGAGCCATCGGATCCTTCTGTTGGGGGCACCCGGCGCCGGAAAGGGGACGCAGAGCGCGAAGCTCGCCGAGGAGTACGGCGTCGAGCACGTCACGACCGGCGACGCGCTCCGCGCGAACAAGGACATGGAGACGGAGTACGGGACGCCGCGCTCGTTCATGGAGGCGGGCGAACTCGTTCCCGATCCGGTCGTCAACGAGATCGTCCGGGCCGCGCTCGACGAGGCCGACGGGTTCGTCCTCGACGGCTACCCGCGAAACCTCGACCAGGCCGAGTACCTCTCGGAGATCACCGACCTCGACGCCGTGATCTACCTCGCCGTCGACGAGGAGGTGCTCGTCGACCGGCTCACCGGCCGCCGGGTGTGCGACGACTGCGGCGCGAACTACCACGTCGACTTCCAGCCGCCCGAGGAGGCGGGCGTCTGCGACGAGTGCGGCGGCGAGCTGGTCCAGCGCGAGGACGACACGGAGGAGACGGCCCGCGAGCGGCTCCAGGTGTTCTACGACAACACCGAGCCC
>NZ_NHPE01000011.1:0-34307 GCF_002252895.1 Halorubrum sp. Eb13
AGAGAGGGAGGCATCGGGAAACTCGGCCTCGTAGAGAGAGGCATCGGGAAACTCGGCCTTGTAGAGGGAAGTATCGGGAAACTTGGCGTGTCGGAGGTCAGCATCGGGAAACATGGCGTGTCGGAGGTCAGCATCGGGAAACTTGGCGTGTCGGAGGTCGGCACAAGGAAACTTGGCGTGTCGGAAGTCGGCATCAGGAAACTCGATTCCTCGGAGGATTGCGCCGCCGAAGTGTTCTTTCACATGGTACGCTTCCCACGGTACATCATCGGGTGTCAGTCTTGACTCAACCATTTCTTCGGCGGTCTTCGCGTCGGTATCGGCGTGCCAGACGCAAAGCCCGTCGTACTTCGGGTTACGGAGACAGACAGCATTCCGAGTCCTTATGTGCCAGTCGTCGTCTGCTTCCCCCTCCTTCGGTTCCAAGACGTGACCACAGTACTCGTCAGGCGCGGCCTCGCAAGTTCCCATGTTTCTTGTTTATGAAACAATAAGTAATGAATCTAATTGAAGCATGCACCGAGCGGCCTCAATTCAGTAGATTTTCAATCAGTCTTGAGGCGACAGAAGCCAGCAATTGACGCGTAATCAACAATTACGTAGGATACACATTATCTTTCATATTCCTTCTCAGATTCCTTAGAACTGCTCTCAACAGAGCTAGGACTTTCTTCGACTTCTTTTATAGAGGTCCGTTCTGACTGGAGTTCAAATTCCCTATCGAGTTGGTCCATCTTTCGGTCCAACTGGTCGTATTTTCTATCGAGTTGGTCCATCTTTCGGTCCAACTGGTCGTATTTTCTATCGAGTTGGTCCATCTTTCGGTCCAACTGACCATATGACTGACTTTTTTCCTCTCCTTCAGAGGTCGCTCCTTCATTTTCTTCAGGCAGATACGACTCAACAGTAACAGCTAAAAACGCAATAGTAATAAGGGCTACAGCAACGATTGAGGACTCTGGAAGAGTTATAATTGCTAAAGCTACGGTCCCAAGGCCTGCGGCCAGAGACCGAATCAGGCGTTTTCTTTGGGCCATTCCTCTCACCTACTGAAGTACCGTATCCAGATGGGCTTTTCAGATTGTGGTAGAAGACTTGAAAATAATATTAATAATAGAACACCAGCACCTGAAATTATAAATGTATCTATCACCCGCTGAGTTATCAGATACGGAAATAAGACTAATGAAGACAAAATCAAGAAACCCGATAGAAGCCCAAATACAGACAACGTTTGAAGATACTTATCAAAAATCATGTTATAAGATAGACGCTTTTTCAAAGATATACCCTTAGCTCCATCAAATTTCACTCCTGAATATGTCACTCCTTCTTGATTAGCTCCTCTTAAATCAGCGTTTTCTATATTGCAACCAGATAAATCTACGTTTTCTAAATTGGAATTTCTCAAGTCAGCACCAGCGAGTGAGGCCTCAACAAGTGTTGCGTCAGATAAATCAGCATTTTTTAAATTAGCATTTTTTAAATTAGCACGGTTGAGATTTGCTCCAGATAGGTCGGCCCCCTCTAGATTTGCCCCATCAAGATTAGTCTGTAATAGTGTAGCCCCTGACAAATCTACGAGAGATAGATTAGATAATGTAAAATCTGCATCAATTAAAATTGATTCTGAAAGAGATGCTTCACGTAAGTCGACTCCACTTAAATTAGCTCCTGTAATATCCGCATATTCCAAATTTGATTCGCGTAAATTTGTACCCATCAAACTTGCGCCAGTCAAATCTGTATCTGTCAGGTTAGAACCCTGAAGGTTTGAATCCCGTAAATCCACATCGGCTAAGTTTGCACCTACAAGAATTGCTTCCTCTAAGTTCGTCCTTATTAGAACAGCACCTGACAAATTAGCATCAACAAGAACGGCATCACGTAAACTCGATTGTTTGAGAATTCTAGAATCAGAGAGTTCAGCCTCAACTAGTTTTGCACCATCAAGCCGTTCAGAAGTACGCGACTTAATATCTGAAAGGAATTCTTCTGTTTTTCCAATTAAATCTGTGTGCCATTTACAATATCCATCCGTAGATTCTTCGTAGACTGGACGAAGGCAAGAATTTGTGTTTTTTGGAGTATGTTTTTCTTGGCTAGAAACTTCTCTCTCAACATTCTCATCCGGATTATCCGGCCTGAACTCGAAACCACATTTGTGAGCCGGAGATTTCATACCACAATAGTAGGACTGTAGTGGAAATAAAAGGATGGGTAATTAGACATGCCGTACTCACTCGCGACCTCGGCAGGCTCCAAACCTCTCCGGGCGTACGCGACGTACACCCCTTTCGACGGTCACGTCCATGCCCTCGATGCACTGTTGGCCGTCCCGCACATCGGCGTCGGAGACGATGGTCATTCGTCACCCTCCTTGAAGTCTGGTCCGAACTTCAGCACGTCTCGAAGGTCCTCCTTGGTTGCCGTTGGCGATGTTGTCGATACCTCGGAGGACTCCCTCGGGGACGAGGTGTGTTTCACAATCATCGTTGGGCATATTGCGTCGTTACACGCCGTACTTCCAAAAAAGCGCCGCGTGGTTAGTCGTCTGCTGGGGTGACCCCGAGGTCGGAGAATAGTCTGAGTAGGGGGGTGGTCTACCGGCCCTGTGCCTGTTTGACACCTTGCTGGATGTCTGCGATGACCTGCTGGCGGTCGTACCCAGTGGCAGGCCTCACGCTGTAAAAGTCCAAGTGGACGATGTGCGAATCGGGTTTGAGGTCGTAGTGGATGTTGTATCCTCGGTACGGCCCCATCGTGATGACAACGCGCCACTGGTCGTCGAGGGCATCTGCGATGTCGTTCGCAACTTCCAGTTCGCCCCGGGAAAACGCGGGTCCGTTGCGGAAGACACGGGGGTGGTCGGTGGCGGTCACGGTCGTCAAGTCATAATCTGTCTGACTCATACTCGGACCGACGAAAAACTCATGTATATACTCTGGTATTTTGCTTTCATGCCCGATTTCGGGGGTTACACACCTCTTTTTGCGATTTGATGTCTCACATCGTAGTCGTGGTGTGGTTGAACCACTTCGTTGAACCGATTGAACTGACCCGGGCGAAGCCGCCACGAGGGAACTCCGAATGTGACCATATCTGGGCACATTTATATCTGTACGCGTTTCAGGGCTTGTAGCGGTCGTTTCCGTACGTTTTGGGGTTGCCCAGACCCTTGTTTTCGTCAGATAGTAATGTGGATTTCAGCTACCTGAACAAAGTTGAGCAGCGCGAGTCTCGGTAGCTACAAACAGGTTTCTTAGGCCGTTTGTTGCCGGTTTGGCTGCCGAATCACCTTCCGATAGCTGCTCTTTCGATTCAGACTCGATGAAAAACACCATGTCCGCGGTGGCTCCGAAGGATGTGGTAGTGACAAGAGGGCAAGCGTTTTGCCTCTGTGCTCACAATGTACACATATGAGTTCCGAGTCCGAAAAGAAGCGCGTCCAGTTCCGTGCACCGAGGGGACTAGTAAACCGGGCCGACGCGCTCGCTGCGGTGTTCGAGACGGATCGGACGGACATCCTCATCTCCGCGCTTCGGGACTACCTGCGGGACGCCGCGCACTCCGACGAGGTGAAACAGGAGATCGCGGAGGCCTTCTACGACGACGATATCACGTTCGAGGAACTGAAAGACCTCGTCGGGCACGAGGAGGCCGCCAACTTCCACCTGTTGAAAGAGCAACTGACCGACGAATTCGTGGACGAGGTCGCGGAGGAGCTGGCCGACTCGTAGATGGTTCTGATAGTCGCCGACACGTCGGCTCTCGTAAGCCTCGGGACGGTGGCGGGGGGCTCACCGAATCCACTCGACCTCCTCCTCGATTCGCACACCGTGGTCGTCCCAGAGCAGGTCATCGACGAACTCACCGAGACTGCGTCCTACGACGACGCATCCGGTGAGGCGGCACAGGCGGTTCTCGACCGTCGCTCTGCGTTCGAGACTCGTTCCGTCGAACTAGACGAGACGTTCCCCCTGGACGATGGCGAGAACGCGGCGGTTACGCTGGCGAACGATATCGACGCCGTACAACTGATCTGCGACGAATTCAATCGGCTTGCGCTCGTCCACGCCTCGCTGGCCGAGACCCGCCTCGTCACGACGCCCATCCTCCTCACCGCGCTGGTTCGCAACGACGCGATCTCGCCGGACGCTGCCGACGAGTTCTTGGCCGAGATGAGTGACGCTCGCAGTTGGTCGTCGAACTCCTACGTCGAGCGGGCGCGGTCTACGCTTCGACAGCAACGCAATAACGAGCAACCTGATCCGAAGTGATCGACTCGTTAGACACGCGCTAGCCGATCGGAACGACTCTCCGTAGAGCAAGGGCATCTCACATAAATACGCCACCGATACACGCTCTTTGCGTCCTGAATTTTGTCGTATTGGACGTGTCGCTGGACACTATTTCAGAGATTCCATCATGGATTTCAGCTACCTGAACAAAACCGAGCAGCGGGAGCTTCGGTAGCTACACTTCTGATTAGAACGGATAGCGTTCGAAAACGGCCGGCTTCGGCCCGCTATTTGTCGTCGTCTTTCGGCGGTCGGCTCGATAACCGATCGAACCGGTCTTGCGCGGCCTCGGAACGGGACGACGTGCGCTCGGGTTCGTAGGTCGCGGTCGCGATCGATCCGTCCTCGACCTCCACGTCTAGGATCGCGTCCGCGTGTCGCCCGTCGTCCGGTAATCGGTCGACGCCGAGGACGACGTTACCGACCTCGTCGCCGTCGCGCTCGAAGAAGAGCGTCGCGAACCCGTCTTCGACCGCGTCAACGACCGCCGTGTACGTTCCGTCCGCGAGATCGATCTCGGTCATTCGTACGACTCCGCTAGCACGCGGTCCCCGGTAGCGTTTTCGACGATCACGGTGTCGCCGCCGTTGTTCCAGACCGGCGATCCGGCGCCCCAGTAGAGGTCGGTTTCGGTGTCGGTCCCGCTCCCCGTCCTGAGCGTCAGCGTCTCTCCGGGGGCGAGCGTCACCCCGTCCGGCATCTCGTACCGCTTCCCGGCCTCGTCTTCGACGGTCCACCCCGACAGGTCGAGCGTCTCGTCGCCCGCGTTCTCGAAGACGACGTACTCGTCGTTGAGGTTCTCGCGGTCGTCGCCCGCGGCGTCGGCGTTGATCGCCGCGACCGCGAGCGTGCGGTTCGAATCGGCGGCCGTCTCGTCGTCGCTCCCGCCGGAGCCGTCCGCGTCGTCACCGCCGTCGGTGACGGCGACCGCCCCGCCGCCGCCTATTCGGGCCCGTTCCACCACGTCACCGCCCGCTCCGGGACCGACCGGGTCGCCGTCGCGGAGCGACAGCGGTTCGGTCGGCGCGTCCCGCTGCGTCCGCACCGAGACGTTCGCGCCGTCGCTGACGAAGACGACGTCGCCGTGCGTCGCGGTCCAGTAGGTCGGTACCGAGCGGTCGGCGAAGCGCCGGAGGACCTCCTCGTGCGGATGCCCGTACTGCGAGTCGTAGGCGCTCGACACGACCGCGACCCGCGGGTCGACGGCGTCGACGAACGCCTCGCTCGAGGAGCTGCTCGACCCGTGGTGGCCCGCCTTCAACACCGTCGACCGGAGCTCATCGCCGTACGTCTCGACGAGGTACGCCTCCTGGTCGTCCTCGGCGTCGCCGGACAGCACGAAGCTCGTCTCGCCGTGCGCGATCTTGAGCACGACGCTGTTCTCGTTGCGGGCCTCGTTCTCGAGGTACGGCTCCGGGGGACCGAGCACGTCGACGTCGACCTCGCCGAAGGCGATCGAGTCGCCCTCGCGGGTCTCGTACAGCGTCACGTCGTGCGCCTCGATCGCGTCGAGGTACTCGCCGTACGTTCGTGTGCTTGCCGCGATCCCCGGATCGTAGACCGCGCCGATCCCGTCGGCCTCCGTCTCGTAGTAGTCGATGATCGCGGCGTTCCCGCCGATGTGGTCCGCGTCGTTGTGCGTGGTCACGAGGTGATCGATCCGCGTGATATCGTGCCGCCGGAGGTACTCCAGCACGTGTTCCCCGTCGTCGTTGTAGTGGCCCGTGTCGACGAGCATCGTCTCGCCGTCCGGTCCGACGACGAGCGTGCTCACGGACTGGCCGACGTTGACGAAGTGGACCTCCAAGGAGCCGTTGGCCGCGGCGACGTCCGCCCCGCCGTCGGTCGCCGCCCCGGTATCGGGCGTCGACCCGGTGTCGGGCGCCGGGTCACCGAGCGACGCGCCCGCGCACCCCGCGAGAGCGACGAGGCAGACGACGAGAAGCACGCGGGACAGCCCCCGAGAAGATGTCATTGTTCCTCATGAGAGACGTTTACCTGTAAAGTTGATCTAACGTGAAATATATCCGTTACTTGGAGCCGCGGTGGTGAGGGAGGCGTTCCGTTCCGTCGTCTCGCGCGTTCCGTTGTACCCTCTCGTGCGTTCCGTTGTACCCTCTCGCGCGTTCCGTTCCGCCGTCCCGTTCAAACGGAACCTCCCCGCCGGGATTTTTGACGGCGCGCCCCCGAGTCGAGACCGACATGTCACGAGAAGTGATCTCACACACCGACGGCCACGTGTATGAGTTCGCGCCGGAGATGGAGCCGGTCTACGAGGCGGCCGACGGGGAGTCGCTCACGATCGAGACCATCGACAGCCTGAACGGCGAGATCCAGAGCGACGACGACCTGCTGGACGCGATCCCCGAGGAGGTGAACGCGGCGACCGGTCCGATCGCCGTCGAGGGGGCGAGCCCCGGCGACGTGCTCGCGGTCAAGATCGAGGACGTGCGCGTCGCAGAGGACCGCGGGCGGGTCCTCACGGCGCCCGGGTTCGGCCTCCTGCAGGACGACCCGGGGATAGAGCATCCGGCGACGCGGATCACCGAAGTGGACGGCGAGGGCGACGGGAGCGACGGCGCTGGCAGCGGGAGCGACGGCGCTGGCGGCGGGAGCGACGGGATCGGCGGCGGGAGTGACGGGATCGGCGGCGGAGACCGGATCGAGTTCGAGGGGATCGACGTCCCGATCGATCCCGTGATCGGCACGATCGGGGTCGCCACCGCCGACGAGGCGATCTCGACGCTGACGCCGGACGACCACGGGGGGAACCTCGACACGACCGACATGACGACCGGGACGACCGCGTACTTCCCGGTCTTCCAGGCGGGCGCGATGCTCGCGATGGGCGACTCCAAGGCCGCGATGGCCGACGGCGAGATGTGCGGGACCGGCGCCGAGATCGCCACCGAGATCGACGTGACGCTGTCCGTGATCGAGGAGCCGGAGGTCCCGCTCGACCGCCCGCTCGTCGACACCGGCGACGCGGTCAAGACCGTCGCGAGCGCCGAGACGATGGCGGAGGCGGTGGAGATCGCGAACCGCGATATCGTTCGGCTGCTGGCGCGCGACCACGGCCTCTCCAGGACCGAGGCGTACCTGTTCTCCAGCCTCGTCGGCGGCCTGGAGATCAGTCAGGTGGTCGACCCGCAGGTGACGGCGCGGAACGCGGTGCCGAGCGAGTACCTCTCGGTCCCGTTCTGAGCGTCGCCGCCGCGCCGATCCGACTCCGACTCGGCGCCCCCGTCGCCGAACCGCCCAGCCGCCTGAACCCGACGAGCCAGGCGCGCGGGAGGCCGCCGCCGCGGGCCGCGAGGAGGGCGGCGACCGCGGCGAGTCCGGCGGCGAGGCGCGGCAGTCCGACGACGGTGACCGGCGAGTCGAAGGCCGCGAGCGCCCCGACCGCCGCCGGCTCACTCGTCGGCGGTCGGGCCGCGGTCGGCGAACCGCCGCGCCGCGTCGGTCAGGCCGCCGGCGTCCGATCGATCGGTGGTCTCCGCCGGGCTCTCGTCCGCGTCCGCGGCACCGTCGGGCGCGTCTCCGTCGCCGACGTCGGACCCGTCGCTGGTTGGGGCGCCGCCGTCGCCGCTGACGAGCGCCGCGTCGCCCTCGTCGCCCGGCGTCCGGTCTCGGCTCGGATCGACCGCCGAGGGGTCCGCGTCCGGCGGATAGCTCCGCTCCGCCGGCGGGACGAAGACCGTCTCGACCGCCCGGACGATCTTCCGGACGCTCTCCTCGTCGAGGCGGTCGGCGTACGCCTCCCGGATCAGGTCGGGGACGGCGTAAGCGTAGTGCCCGCGCCCGGCGTGCCGGATCAGCCCCGCGCGCCGGACCGGGCGATGGCGGCTGTAGGCGTGGCCGGAGTCGCCGTCGCCGCCGGCGTCGATGTGGGCGGCGACGGGGTCGCTGACGCCCTCGCGGCGGTAGTGACGGAGCATCCCTCGCGACAGCTCCGGGAGGGCCTCGATCCGGCCGCGGAGCTCCTCGATGACCGCCTCGCGGGTGCCGAGTTCGACCGCGTCGTCGAAGCGGAGCGCGCTCTCGGCCACGTCCGCGCGCGTCACGGGTTCGACGTCCTCGTCCGGCGGCGCGGCGGCGTCCTCGGGGTCGCCGTCGACGGCGGCGGGGGCGTCGGCGGCGTCGGAGGCGTCGAGGGCGTCCTCGGCGTCGTCCGCGTCCGCCGCGGTCTCGGTCGCGTCGTCGGCGTCCGTCCCTCCGTCGGCGTCGGATATGTCGTCGCCGTCGAGGGTCGCCGCGACCGCCTCGTCATACGATTTGAGGACCGATTGGTCCTCGTCACCGCCGTCCCCGACCCTCTCGCCGGCGCCGACCGCAGACGGTTCGGTACCGGGCGCGGCCCCGCCGCCGCCCCGGTAGGGCGCCTCGGCCTTCCCGAGGAGCGCCTGCGCGAACTGGTCGGCCATGCTGCTCAGGTCGCGGGCCTCCTCCAGCTCGCGTTCGAGGTCGGCGATCCGCCGGTCCTTCTTGTCGAGCTCCTGCCGGAGGTCGGCGATCTCCGACTCGCGGCGCTCCTTCTCGTCGGAGATCGACTGGAGCTCGCCGACGAGGTCGCTGGAGACCGACTTGAGTTCGGGGCGCTCGAAGTCGTCGAGCCCGGGCGTCGCGCCCGCGTCGAACGTCGCCTTGCGGTGGAACTGGATCCGGCGGATCGACTCGTCCCAGTCGGTCATCAGGAACGCCTCGCCGTCGCCGAGGTCCTCGACCGCGCTCGAGTACTTGGAGCCGAGTATCCGCCCGACCACCTTCGTGTCGTTGTCCCAGGTGAGCCGGTGCCAGCAGAGCCAGTCGCACTGCGTGATGAAGTCCTTCTTGACGTCGGCCGGGCGCTGGCTGATCCCGACGATGCCGAGGCCGTGTTTCCGGCCGCGCTTGCCCACCTTGATCAGCATCTTGCCCGTCTCGTCCATCCCGCCGCCCTCGGGGATGTACTCGTGGCACTCCTCGACGACGAGGAGGAACGGCTTCTTCATGCGCTTCTCCTTCGCGAACAGCTGCTTGACGACCTCCAAGAGGAGCTCGTTCGCGGTCTCCTCCTCCAGGTAGCCGGAGACGTCGAGGATGATCGGGACGTTCTGGTCGAGGGCGAGCGTCGCGAGCTTCTCGGCGTGTTCGGGCGAGACGACGATGTCGCACTCGTCGTCGGCGCCGGCGTGGAGGATCTCGTATTCTTCCTTCAAACCGTAATATTCACCGTCTACGTCAACGATGAGAATACCAAGCGCCGAATCGAGGAGTTTCTCGGCGACGACCGAGGCGGTATTGCTTTTACCCGATCCGGACTTGCCCGTTATAAATCCCCGTCCGGTGAGCAGCTCCACTACTGGGAGTGAAATTTCCGTGTCCTGTTCCTGATCGACGCCGACAGGGATCTGTTGTTGAGCGTCAGTCATTTTGGTTCTCGTTTGGCGGCTCAATGGTATTGTGACACGAACGACAAAGCGTTACAAGGTTATCCAACGTGTTCGCGTCTTCGGGGGACTGAAACGTACGGATCGGCGTTTTGTGGTGAACGTCTAAGCCGATGTCAGTCCGGTTCCTGTGTTCGGACTGCGTGATGCCGCACCGTTGACATTCGTAGTCGTCTCGCCGAAGGGTCTTACGCCGCTGTTTCGCCCAGTTGTCGCCGTAGTATTCGTCTACACCACCCTCCCAGCGATGGTGTAGTTCTCCGGGCTGTGAACCGACTGTCCGGGTTTCAATTCCGTGGTCGTGTAACCAGTCATGGACTGTAGACGGAGCACAGTCGAGTTGCTCTGCTATCGCGTACGTACTCATTCCGTCCGAGAGATACATCGATCTGAGCTTCGATTCATCTTGAAGTGCTTTCGGCGTTTCCGGGTTGTACGACCGCGTTTCGATATCGTGACGATGTATCCACACCTCTATCGCTTGCCGACCACAGCCGAGTTCCGAGGCGACTTCGTCCATCGTCATCTCCGATTCGACGTACAGTTCACGTAACGTCTCCTCGTCGTGCCACGGCCGTTCCGGTCGCGTCCGACTCGTGTCGATCCCGAATTTGGTTAGCCAGTTGTGAACGGTTGCTTGACTACAGTCCAACTCGTCTGCGATGTCGGCTTCGCTCATTCCCTGTTGGCGGAGAGAGCGAAGTCGTTCCTCGTCTTCCCAAGGTCTGGATTTCTCGATGTCGTGCTTTTTTAACCAGTTCTCGACAGTCTTGCGGCTACAACCGAGTTGCTCACCGATCTCGCTCGTCGACAGGTCTTCTCCGATGTACAGCGATCGGAGGCGATCCGCCTGCCTCCACGGGGCTTCCTCGGTCATTTCAGACATCCGGTTCGCTCGTGAGTGAGAGTCCCGTTCATGCTGGGTACTAGTCATGTGATGTCACGTAACTCTTCAGGAGGTTGGAACAGCCCGATCCGTACCGTCGCGTCGCCGCCGATCCCCTCGCTGACGTCCGCGACGTGGATCGTCTCCTCCTCGCTCATACCCGTGAGAGGTGGCGCCCGCCTCATAAACTATCGCCTCGGTCGTCGGGCGGTCGCGTCGGTCGTGGATGGCTCGCACTTCGAGGTCCGCAAAACGTATGCCGCCACCGGGAGTCGGACAGCGCATGGACACCGAAAACACCCTCCTCAACGCGGTGGTCGGCGCTATCGCGTCGGCCGTCCTCTCGTTCACCGGTATCTCACCCCTCCTCGGCGGCGCGGTCGCCGGGTATTTAAACGGCGACGACGGGCTGCGGGTCGGCGCGTTCTCCGGCGCGATCGCGTCGATCCCGATCGTCGGGCTGCTGTTGCTCGTGCTGGTCGTTTTCCCGCTTTTGGGATTCTTCGCGTTCCCGGCCGAGATCGGGATCGCAGCCGGGGGAATCTTCCTCCTCGGGGCGATCGCCGTGCTGGGCGGCGTCGCCTACTCCGTCGTGTTGAGCGCGCTCGGCGGACTACTGGGCGTGTACGTGAAAGACGAACTGTAAGTCGGTCGCTGTTATAGGTAGTCGAGTTCGGTTCCGCTGAGAACACCTCCGAAGCCCCAGCCGCTCGCTTATAAATGGTCGCTAGCGAACCGGCGACAAACACCTCCGAAGCCCCAGCCGCGAGGACAGCGCACGCTCGCTGCGCTCCTCACTCGGTCGCTCACTCCGTTCACTCCCTCGTTCCGGTGCTTACGTCGTCATCAGAACGCGAAGCGTTCTGATTGGCTCACGAGAGCTTTGCTCTCGTGAACGCCTGCGCTGTCCTCGCGGCTGCCCCTTCGAGTCCCGCCCGCACAGCACCTCACGCCTCCCCAGCCTCGTCACCGGACTACGTCCGGTTGCAAGCGAGAGCTTCGCTCTCGCCCTGTCGGCGGTCCTCCGCTTCGCTCCGGACCGCCGACTCCCTCGCGCGAGTTGACTCGCGGCCGCCCCCGGCGGCCGCTCGCAGGCACGCGCCACCGCACTGTCTATTCATAAAGAAAGTGTGCGAGAATCACCTGCTACGCCGAGAGGGGACGACTCAGTGCTCGCCGCCCGTCCCGCGCCGGTCGGAGTCGAGGTCGATGTCGAGGTCGTCGAGGAGTTCCTCGGCCTCCTCGCGCTTCTCTTGGTGGTCTTCGAGGAACTCTCGCATGAGCTCGGCCGCCTGCTCCTTGCAGCCGCCGCAGAGGCGCTCGCCGTTGACGCACTCGGAGTAGACGGTCTTCGTGAGCTCGTCGTCGTCGCCCGCGAGCAGGTAGGCGTACAGCTCGTAGACGGGGCACTCGTCGGCCTCGCCGCCGAGTTCGCGCTGCTTCTCGGCGGTGTCGCGCCCGCCGGTGGTCGCCGCCTTCACCTTCTCGTAGCCGTCCTCGGGGTCGTCGAGCAGGGAGATGTGGCTCGCCGGGATCGACGAGGACATCTTCCCGCCGGTGAGCCCGGTCATGAACCGGTGGTAGATCGAGGAGGGCTGGCGGAAGCCGAACCCGTCGTGATCGATCTCGACCTCGCGCGCGAGCGACTCGGCCTCGCCGCGGGTGAGGTCGAAGGCGTCGACGTGGCCCTCGAAGACGCGCTTGTCGCCCTCGACCGCCTCGATCAGGGCCTCGAACGCCTCGTCGGTGGCGTTGCGGTCGAAGAAGCGCACGCGGGGGCGGAGCGGCTCCTTGCCGCCCGCGCGGAGCTTGTCGAGGGCGGTCGACTTGGCGGCCGCGAGGTCGAGGGCGTCGTCGGCGTCTCCGTCGGCGGCGTCCCCATCGGCGGCGTCTCTGTCGGCGGCGCCGGCCTCCGGCGGCTCGTAGTCGGCGAGCCACGCGGCGGCGCCCTCGCAACGCACGTCGGTCTCGGCGTCGTCGACGTCGGCCGCGAGCGCGTCGTAGGCGGCCCGGACGAGCTGTCGCTCCGCGTCGTCCAGCTCGAAGCTCGCGAACGCCTCGGTCACCTTGAAGTAGCGCATCCGCGTCGCCAGGTCGCGGGTCAGCCGGACGTGCGGGTCCTGATCCGGGCCGACGGGGATGACGGTGGGCTTCGGCTCGTCGACGAGCTGCGGGTAGAGGATGTCCGCGGTCTGGGTCACGACGCTCTGCATGTGCGAGATGTTGGTCTCGCCGTCGAAGCCGTAGATGGCCTCGAACTCCGAGAAGTTCGCCTTCGAGCCCAGCTCGAAGCCGAGGTCCTGGACCTCGCGGTTATCCGACTGCCGGTACAGCTCGCCGTCCTCGGCGTCGAAGCCGAGCGCGAGGAGGCTGAGGAGGTAGTTGCGCGCGTGCTCGTCGATCTCGTCCCACGACATCCCCCGCGCGGAGTGGGCCTCGAGGTCGGCGATCAGGCCGAACGCGTCGCCGCCCTGCTCCTGATGCCAGATGATCTCGTCGAAGACGAGCTTGTGGCCGATGTGCGGGTCGCCGGTCGGCATGAACCCGGAGAGCGCGGCGAACGGCTCGTCGTTCGCCATCGCCTCGGCGACGGCGTCGTACTCGCGGTGCCCGAAGATGACGCCGCGGCGCATCAGGTAGTGCGGGTCGACCACGTCGTCGGCCACGTCGTCGAACGCCTCGATGCCGAACTCCTCGAACAGGTCCGCGTAGTCGCCGACCGACGCCGACCCCCACGGGTCGAGCGCGACGTCCTCGGTCGGTCCGTCCGCGCGCTCCGTCCCGCCGTCGGCGCGGGGCGATCCCGGGGTCTCGTCGCGGGCACCGCCCGCCGACGGCCCCGTCTCCTCGGGGGTGTCCTCGTCCATACGTCCCCTCCCGTCGGTCGACGCAAAAACCGTTCGCTTGCGCGTCAGAACGTGGCATACGAGGGTGGGTGCCGGGATAACCGCCCTCGGCTCTGTTGAAATCCTATTCTCCAGACATTTCCTCGTCAGAAATGGCTCGTCAGTAGGGAACGCGTATTGACCACCGAGACGCTACGGTAGTCATCGGAACTACTGGATCGTCTCAGGCGTCGTGATAATCGACGGCGATTTCAGTCGGTCGGTCGGCACCGTTCAGATGCCAGAGAGTGAACGAATAGTCGTAATGATACTCAGGGGTGTCCGGATCCGGCGGGAACGCTTGGTATGAGGTCACGTCGTATCGAAGTTGCCCGTTTCGGTAGACAGAGCGGTCGGTGAAGTCATCGACGACGTCTTCGACGACATTCCCGTTCTCTTCGCGATAGTCCGTGAGGGCGTCACCCGTCGGAAGAACGCCGACAATCACCGACATGAACTGCGTATTCGGGTCAAACGTGCGGAACTCCGTCCCGGGGCCGCCGTCGCCCTCTGCTGGGGTGAGCGCTCCCCAGTCGATGAGTTTGCGCGCGGCGTCTGGATGCGCGAGTAGTACTCCCCAGACCGCGGGGGCACCCTCCTCGGGCGTCGGTTGGTCACCGATGACCGCATCATAGGCAGTCGTTCCAAGCGATGAACTAACCTGTGGCTGCGCGTCGAATCCCACGGCGCTACAACCAGCAAGGCCGGTGAGGGCTGCTACACCGGAGAGGTGGAGGGTCTTCCGTCGTGACCATTCAGGGACCATACGCACAGTTTACCTCACCGACGGTTATAAGGGGTGTAGTAATCCCGAAATGCCGTATGGACTCTTCAAAGGCAGAAGGCTTCACTAGATACCTCGTCCGTATTGACCGCTATCGGAGCAGAACATACCACTTGCTGAGGGTTTCAACAGAGCCCCGTGATCGTGCTTCGATGAGCAGTGTCTTGTCCGGACCGGCCAACCCTATATAAATAGTCACTGTCGGTACCTGAGAGAACATCTTCAAAGCCCCAGTCGCGAGGACTCGCGCGGCTTGCTGCGGTCCTCGGTCGCTCGTTTCACTCGCTCCTGCGGTCCTTGCTGCGCCGTGCTTCGTCCTCGCGACTGCCCCTTTGAGTCCCACCCGACCGCAACCGCACCGCAACCTCGTACCTCCCAGCCTCGCGGCTCGCGCTCAAGAGCGCTCGCCGCGTCCCTCGCGCGTGCTGTCGCCGGCGGCGAGGCCGCCGGCTGCCAGAGGGACCTCCGGTCCCTCGCTGCTCGCGGCCTTTCAGCCGCTCGCAGGCACGCGCCACCGCGTCGGTTATTTAAAAATGCGCGTCGAGACCGCGGTTCTCACTCGTCGTCGCTATCGCGCCCGGTCACCTTCCGGATGCAGGAGGATCCGAACGGGCCGAGCTCGCCGGCGTCGAGCTTCACGAAGTGTCCGGTCGAAATCGAGGTCCCGCAGCGGCGACACTCGAACTCGCCCTCGCGCTGGACGACTTGGCTGTCGTAGTTCACGTAGGTGCCGCCTCGCTGGACTCGGAGCCGGGCGTCCTCGCGCTCGATGACGCCCCGCTTCTCGGCGGCGTCGAGGATGTCGCGGGTGAGCGCGGGGCTCGTCGTCACCGTCTCGATCCGGTCGATCGCGTCGGGGAGCGCCAGCTCCTCGTGCTCGAGGTGCGCGAGCAGCTCGACGCCGAGCTCCAGCTTCTCCTCCCGGGACGCCGGCTCGTTCACGCCCGGCGAAACGAATCGGACCCTCTTAAGTCGGCCGGGAGGCCGCGCGTCCCGCGGCGCCGGTCCTCCGCGACCACCCGTCGCCCCCGATGTAGTAAGACAGTTACCACGCCGGGCGCTGGGGTTCGTATGGACGTACTGGAGGTCGCGGCGCGGGCGACCGAGACGGGACCGGTGTGCGACGCCTGTCTCGGCCGGCTGGTCGCCGACCGGAGCTTCGGGCTGTCGAACGCCGAGCGGGGGTCGGCGCTGCGCGTCTCGCTCTCGCTGCGCGACGACGAGGACCACGAACCGGTCGACACCGCGGACTGCTGGGTCTGCGAGGGCCGCTGCACCGAGTTCGACGCGTGGGCCGAGCGCGCCGCCGAGGCGGTCGAGGGGATCGAGTTCGCCACGTACAACGTCGGCACGCGCCCGCCGCCGCTGATCGAGGAGAACGAGGCGCTGCTCCGCGCCGACGCCGGGCTGGACGAGGACGCGGGCGAACCGTTTAAATCCGAGTTCAACCGCGAGGTCGGCAAGCGGTTCGGCCGGCTCACGGGTGCGGAGGTGTCCTTCGACCGCCCGGACGTGCAGTTCACGATCGACCTCGCGGACGACGAGATCGACGCGAAGGTGAACTCCACCTTCGTGTACGGGCGATACAGGAAACTGGAGCGCGACATCCCGCAGACCGAGTGGCCCTGCCGCGAGTGCAAGGGCTCCGGCCGGCAGGGCGCGGACCCTTGCGACCACTGCGGGGGCTCCGGCTACCTCTACGACGACAGCGTCGAGGAGTACACCGCGCCGATCGTCGAGGACGTGATGGACGGGACGGAGGCGACGTTCCACGGGGCGGGCCGCGAGGACGTCGACGCGCTCATGCTCGGCACCGGACGGCCGTTCGTGATCGAGGTGGAGGAGCCGCGTCGGCGTCGGGTCGACGTCGAGCGCCTCCAGTCGGACATCAACGCCTTCGCCGACGGCGCCGTCGAGGTCGAGGGGCTCCGGCTCGCGACCTACGACATGGTCGAGCGCGTGAAGGAGCACGACGCCGCCAAGCGCTACCGCGCGCAGGTGGCGTTCGACGCCGACGTCGACGCCGACGCCCTCGCCGAGGCGGTCGACGAACTGGAGGGGACGACGGTCGAGCAGTACACCCCGAACCGAGTGGACCACCGGCGCGCGAGCCTCACCCGCGAGCGCGACGTGTACGAGGCGACCGCGGAGGTCGACGACCCGCGTCACGCGACCGTCGAGGTCCGCGGCGCCGGCGGGCTCTACATCAAGGAGCTGATCTCGGGGGACGAGGGCCGCACCGAGCCGAGCCTCGCCGGGCTGCTGGGCGTCGGCGCAGAAGTCACCGCGCTCGACGTCGTCGCCGTCGAGGGCGAGGCGGAGCCGTTCGAGCGCGACGCGTTCTTCAGAGACTGACGCCCTCGAACGGTCGGCGCGGACCGGCGGGATTTATCTGACGCGCGTCTGACGTTGGGGGTATGTACGGGAGCGACGCGGACGAAGCGAGCGCCGAGGCGCCGACGGTCGGCGACGGTGTCGGCGAGCCTGTCGTCGAACCGGCGGTCAGGGAGGCGGCCGCGTCGACCACGACGGCGGCGCACGCCCGTCTGAAGGGGAAAGACCGAGCGGCGCGGCCGGACCGCGTGTCCTCGATCCTCGTGGCCGTCGGCGCCGGCCCGCACACGGGGGCGACCGTCGACGTGGCCCGCGAGATCGCCGACGCGACCGGCTCTTGGCTCGAACTGTTCCACGTCGTCCCCTCCGACGAGGCGCTCGTCGACGGGGACGCGACGCCGGTCGGCGACCGCGAGGACGCCGACGCCGCCGAGTACGCCGCGGCCGGCGATCGCCTCCTCTCGTCGGCCCGCGACCGCCTCGGCGACTTCGACAGGGTGGACCGCTGGCTCGTCGAGGACCGGACCGCCGCGGGCGCGATCGTCGAGCAGTCGCCGTACTACGACCTCGTGGTCGTCGGCGCCCCCACCACTGGCGCCGTCGGCCGGTTCGTGTTCGGCTCCACGACGGACACCGTGATCGACGACGCCGAGGTCCCCGTGGTCGTCGTCGAGGCGCAGGGTGACACGTCGCTGGACGTGGCGTAGGCCGCGGTGGACTCGCGTCGGGCGTCCCCGCTCCGTTTAAAAGCGACATAGAACAGTAAAGTGGCTATGCCACGGAGGCTCCGGTATGGCTGACGAAGCGATCGACGACGTGGACAGGGCGATCCTGTACGCGCTCCAAGAGGACGCCCGAAACACCTCGTCAGGGGACATCGCGGAGCGCACCGGGACGTCGGACAGCACCGTCCGCAAACGCATCCAGCGCCTCGAGTCAGACGGGATAATCAAGGGGTACAGCGCCGACGTCGACTACCAGAAGTCGGGGTATCCGCTCCGGATGCTGCTCTACTGCACCGCGTCGATACCCGAGCGCGGCGAGCTGCTCCCCGAGATCCTGAAGATCGACGGCGTCATCTCGGTGCAGGAGCTGGTCACCGGCGAACAGAACCTCCTCGTGACGGCGGTCGGCGAGTCGGACGGCGACATCACGCCCGTGGCACAGGAGCTCCTCGACATGGGGCTCACCGTCGCGGACGAGGTGCTCGTTCGGAGCCACGAGGCGACGCCGTTCGGCAAGTTCGACGCCGAGACCGACTCCTGAACGCGGACCGGTCGCTACCCGACGACCCGCTTGACGTCGAGCGCGGTCGCGCGCCGGACGACCGCCCGCACCGGGTCCTCCGAGCCGGCCAGGTTGTCCGAGTCGCCGTCGAGGACGACGAGCGCGGCCCGTCGCCCGGGCGCGATGACGCCGCAGTCGAGCCCCGCGATCTCGGCGCCGGCGGCGGTCGCCATCCGTAGCACCTCCCGGGCGGTCACGTCGAACCGCTTCGCCGTGTACGCCATCTCGCGGAACATCGACGGGGCGTTCAGCATGACGTTGTCCGTGCCGAGCGCGACGGTCGTGTGGTCGAGCAGCTCCCGGACCGGCGGCGTTCCGACGTCGAGGACCTCGTTCGCGCGCGGGCACACGGCGACCGGGACCGACCGGTCCGCGACGCGTTCGAGGTGCTCCCGCTCGGCGTGTACCATGTGAACGAGCAGGTCCGGATCGAGGTCGAGCGCCGGGTGGATGTCGGTCGCGTCCGGCTCGCCGGCGTGGATGGCGAAGGGAACGCCGCGGTCCTCGCACGCGGCGCGTTCGTCGGCGAAGTCGTCGTCGTTCGCCCCGGAGGCCCCGTACCCGTCGGCGACGTCGAGGACGGCGGGGTCGCCGCTCCCGAAGATGAACGGGTCGACGGCGACCGACGACGCCGCCTCGCGGAGGGCCCGCGCCCCGGCCACTCCGTTCTCCCGGAAGTCCAAACAGGAGATCGTACCGGTCCGCCGCGCGAACCGGAGCGTTCGGCGCATCGCTGACACGAGGTCGGCGCGGTCGGCGGCCGCCAGCCGCCGGTGTTTCAGGCTCTCCGGCGGGGCCACCGCCTCGTCGAGCGACAGCCCGACGGCCGCCTCCTTCGCGACGGAGTCCCCTAGATGCGTGTGGGCGTTGACGAACGCGGGCAGGACGATGTCGGTCGACTCCGTGTCGGTCTCCTCGACGGCCTCGATCCGACCGTCGTCGACGACGAGACGCCCGCGAGTCGGCTCGAACGACTCGCCGGCGAGGACGGTCCCGGTGAGTTCCTCCATACCGACACTGCGGATCGGATAACGATATGGTTTTCTGAACGCGATTCGCGAACGGACCGAGAACTGGACTGGTCGTCGGCGACGTATCCGTTACGGACCCGCGGACGAGCCGCTCGGGACGAACCCCGTCCGGACACGTCCACGATTACGCCTGCGAACCCGCTCCGCTCGGTTCACGACGCGGACCCGTCTCCTCGCGATAACTATAATGTTCTATAATGAGATTATATCGAACAGTTTGTGAAGATAAACAGATTTAATACACAATCTGTTCACTAGACGGAGTGGAGACGACCGATACCGGTTCGCCGTGCGGGTCGGCTACGGAGATTGGTCGCACGAGCCGAACGATGTCGGAATCCAACTCGAAAACGACGGTCGGAGCGCTCCCGGACGCGACGGCGGAGACGCCGTTCGCGCCCGTCGCACTCACGTGGCTCGCCTGGTCGCTGTTCGCCGCGAGCCTCGCGGTCCTCGTCGCCCGAGTCCGATTCGGTTTCGCCCCGGCGGTCCCCGGCGCGTTCGCCGTCGACGGACTCACCGTCCTGATGTGGGTGGTCGTCGCCTTCTTCGGCGGCGTCGTCCACAGCTACTCGCGCCGGTACATGGCGGGAAGCGCCCACGAGACGCGGTTCTTCCTCGCCGTGTTCGCCTTCGAGGTGACCGTGATGGCCCTCGTCGCGGCCGACCACCTCGCCGCGTTCGGACTGCTGTGGCTGGCGATGGGGCTGGTGATGGCGAGGCTCATCGGCGTCGTCGACGGGTGGAGACAGGCGCGGGCCGCCGCGTCGCTCGCTCGGCGGTACTTCGTCGCCAGCAGCGCGCTCCTCGGCGTCGCGCTGACCGCGCTCTGGCGGGCGACCGGCGCCACGACGGTCTCCGGCGTCGCCGCGGCCGCCGACGGGCTCGGCGGACCGCTGTGGGTCGTCGCCGCGGGCGCGCTCGTCCTCGCGGCGATGATCCAGTCCGCGCTGCTTCCGTTCCACGGCTGGCTGCTCTCGTCGATGACCGCCCCCACGCCGGCGTCGGCGCTGATGCACGCCGGGTTCGTCAACGCCGGCGGCGTCCTGCTGCTCCGGTTCGCGCCGGTCGTCACCGTCGACGCCGGCCTCATGCTCGCTATCGTCGCGGTCGGCGCGACCAGCGCGCTGCTCGGGAAGCTCCTCAAGTCCGTCCGGCCGGACGTCAAGAGCAAGCTGGCCTGCTCGACGGTGGGGCAGATGGGATTCATGATCATGCAGGCCGGTCTGGGGTTCTTCGGGGCCGCCGTCACCCACCTCATCCTGCACGGCTTCTACAAGGCCTACCACTTCCTCGGTGCGGGCGGTGCAGTCGAACGGACGGCCCCGAGCGGGAAGACGGCCCCCCGGACGGGCGTCTCCGGCGTCGCCGACGGCGCGGTGACGCTGCTGACCGGATTGGCGGGCGGCGCGGCGTTCGTGCTCCTGACGGGGAAGGGAACGAGCGTCGACTCCGGCCTGCTGCTCGTCCTGTTCGTGGTGTTCACGACCCTCCACGCGGCGCGGGGCGCGGTCCGGCACGCGTCGCTGCCGCCGGCGGTCCGCTACGGGGCGGTCCCGCTGGTCTTCCTGCCGGCGATCACCGTGTACGCGCTCGTTTACAGGGGCGTCTCGTCGCTCCTCACCGGGCTCCCGGTCGTCGCGGCGCCGACCGAACTGACCGCGCTACACGGGCTCGTGGCCGCCGCCTTCCTCGCCGCGTACGTGGCGATAGAGACCGGCGTCCACGAGCGCAGTCGCCGGCTCTACGTCGCGCTCCTGAACTGGGGCCACCCGTCGTCCGGAACCGTGCTGACGAACGCAGAGGAGTACGACAGCGGAGGAGTTCAATGAGCACTCAATCCACTATCCGAGACGGCATCGACGACGCGGCGGCGACGGTCGGATCGGTCTGGCCGATCCACTCGTTCGTGACGGCGAACCCCCTCTCGGGGTTCGAGAACATACCGTTCGACGAGGCGGTGACGCAGGCCGCCGACGTGCTGGGCGGACGCGGCTACCCGAGCCGAGAGGTCTTCCGCGCGGCGCTGGACGACGGCCGGATCGACCGCGAGACGCTCGCCGCGGAGCTCGCCGACCGCGGCTACGAGGCCGACCCGGAGACGCTGCTCGAACGCGTGGACGCGTCGGTCGAGTCGGCGGCGCCGGACGGCGGAGCCGAGCGGGTCGATCACGTGCTGACGAAGTGGCTGTCGGCGTTCCTCGACGAGGGCGGCGCCGCGTGGCCGATGCCGAACCGCGACGAGGGGTTCTACGCCGCCTTCCGCGAGCTGGCACCGCACGACGCCGACGTCCCGGACGAGGGGGTCGTCGCGTCGCTCCCGGAGACCCCGACCGAGGCCATCGAGGCCGTCTTGGAGCCGTACCCGGAGAGCCAGTGGGTCCCCGTCTTCGAGGAACAGCTGGCCGCGCTTCCGGGCTGGGCCGGGTTCATCAAGCAGCGCGCGGACGACGAGGGGGCGTGGCAGTCGGTCCACCCGATCACGCTCGCGGACTACGTCGCGGTCCGTCTCGCGCTCCTCGACGGGTTCGGCGTCGATGTCGAGCCGTCCACTGATCCCGGGAGCGCCGACGCCGATCCGGCCGACGAGCTCGCCGAGGCGTTTCTGAGCGCCTGGGAGGCGAGCTACCGCTCCGAGGTCGTCGGGCGCGTGACCGCCGAGAGCCGGTCGCTCGCCGAGAGCCGGTCCCTGGCCGGCTGCGAGTCGCCGGACGAGAGCGACCCGCCGGCCGGGGGCGACTCCTCGGGCGAGAGCGACCCGTCGGCCCGCCCCGACGCGCAGTTGGTGTTCTGCATCGACACGCGGTCGGAGGTGATCCGGCGTCACATCGAGGACGAGGGCGAGTACGAGACCCACGGGTACGCCGGCTTCTTCGGCGTTCCGATGGAGTATCAGGCGTACGACGCCGACGTGTCGGTCGACGCCTGCCCGCCCATCCTCGATCCCCAGCACCGCATCAGCGAGATACCGACCGACGGAGACGCGCAGGCGCGCCGCGACCGCCGGTCGAGCGTCCGCGAGGTCGCGGGTGACGTCGTCAAGAAGCTGAAGACGAACCCCGCCAGCGCCTTCGGCTTCGTGGAGAACGCGGGGAGCGGGTACGGACTGGCGCTCGCGGCCCGCACGCTGGTGCCGAGCCGCGTTCGCGACCTGTTGGGGGCCGCGGACGACGCGGTGCCCGACGACCGCGAGTTCTGCGAGCAGACTGTCCACCACCAGCACGCCTACGCCGGCGATCTTCCGATCGGACTGACCCAAGAGGAGAAGGTCGAGTACGCCGCGACCGCGTTCGATCTGATGGGCTGGACGGAGTTCGGCCGGCTCGTGGTGTTCGCCGGCCACGCGAGCGAGACGACCAACAACCCCTACGACTCGAGCCTCGACTGCGGCGCGTGTGCCGGCAACCCCGGCGGGCCGAACGCCCGCGTCCTCGCGGCGATCTGCGCCGACCCCGACGTGAAGGCGGCGCTGCGCGAGCGCGGCTTCGACGTCCCCGACGACACCGTCTTCCTCGCCGGCGAACACAACACGACGACCGACGAGATCGAGCTCTACGGGGACGTGCCCGAGAGCCACGCGGACGACCTCGCGGCGCTGCGCGCGGACCTCGCGGCGGCCCGCGAGAGCGCGGCCGCCGAACGCGCGGACGCGATGGGCGCCGACGCCTCGGCGGGCGTCGGCGAGACCGAGCGCCGCGCCGGCGACTGGGCCGAGACGCGCCCCGAGTGGGGACTGGCCGGCAACGCCGGCTTCGTCGTGGGTCCCCGCGAGCTGACGAGCGACCTCGACCTGGACGGCCGCGCGTTCCTCCACTCGTACGACTGGTCGACCGACCCCGACGGCGACGCGCTCGAGGCGATCCTCGCCGGGCCGATGGTCGTCACCCAGTGGATCAACGCGCAGTACTACTTCTCGACCGTCGACAACGCGACCTACGGGAGCGGGTCGAAGGCGACGCAGAACCCCGTCGGCAACGTCGGCGTCTACCAGGGGAACGGCGGCGATCTGATGACCGGGCTCCCCAGCCAGTCGCTGATGGCCGCCGACGGCGTCCCGTACCACCAGCCGCTCCGCCTCTCGACGGTCGTGCACGCCCCCGTGGAACGCGTCACCGACGCGCTGGCCGACCACGACGAGGTGACGGAACTGCTGGACAACGACTGGCTCTCGTTGACGGTCGTCGACCCGACGCGCGACCACCGCGCGTTCGAGTACGAGCGCGACCTGAGCTGGGCACCGGCCTCGGAGCCGGCCGCCGCCGAGCCGGAGCCGGCCGCCGCCGAGCCGGAGGCGCCGACCGAACCGGAGGCGCCGGTCGCTCCCACCGTCGCGGACGACTGAGCCGTCCCCGCGGTCCCGTTCTGTCTCCTTCCGCGCTCCGCGTGACCGAGTACCACCGCGGCGACAGCGTTAAATCGGTGTACAGACTTGTACATCACAACGCGAAGTAATACATCGGTGAGCACTATGGATATCAACGACACGGTCGAACGCGTGACGGACGGGACGGATCTGACTGTCGAGGAGTCGCGCGAGGCCGCGCGGCTGGTCTTCGAGGAGGCCACGGAGGCGCAGATCGGCGCCCTCCTCGCCGCCCTCCGGGCGAAGGGCGAGACCGAGGCCGAGATCGCCGGCTTCGCGCAGGGGATGCGCGACGCCGCCCGCACGATCGAGCCGGCCCGCGAGCCGCTCGTCGACACCTGCGGGACGGGCGGCGACGACTACGACACGATCAACGTCTCGACGACCGCCGCGATCGTCGCCGCGGGCGCGGGCGTCCCGGTCGCCAAGCACGGCAACTACTCCGTCTCCTCCTCCTCCGGGAGCGCCGACGTGCTGGAGGTCGCGGGCGCCGACGTCGAGGCCGAGCCGCCGGCGGTCGAGGACGCCATCGAGGCCGACGGGATCGGCTTCATGCTCGCGCCCGTCTTCCACCCGGCGATGAAGGCCGTGATCGGCCCGCGCAAGGAGCTCGGGATGCGGACGATATTCAACGTGCTCGGCCCGCTCACCAACCCCGCCGGCGCCGACGCGCAGGTGCTCGGCGTCTACGACCCCGACCTCGTCGGGACGATCGCCCGGTCGCTCGCGCGCATGCCCGTCGAGCACGCGCTGGTGGTCCACGGCGCGGGGATGGACGAGATCGGGATCCACGACGAGACGGTCGCCGCCGAGGTCGTCGGCGACGAGGTGACCGAGTTCACGATCGCGCCGGAGGACCTCGGGCTCGACCGCGCCCCGATCGAGGACGTCTCGGGCGGGACGCCGGCGGAGAACGCGGCCGACCTGCGGGGGATCGTCGACGGCTCCGTCACGGGGCCGAAGCGCGACCTGATCCTCGCGAACGCGGGGGCGGCGATCTACGTCGCCGGCGAGGCCGACACGCTCGCGGCGGGCGTCGAGCGGGCCGCCGAGGCGATCGACTCCGGCGCGGCCGCCGAGAAGTTCGCGGCGCTGTGCGGCGACGACGGGATCGCGGAGGGAGCGGCGACCCCGGCGGACGACGCCGAGGAGGCGACGACCGCCGGCTCGGAGGGCGACGACTGATGGCCCGGGTGAAGATCTGCGGGCTCACGGACGCCGCGGACCTCCGGGCCGCGGTCGACGCGGGCGCGGACGCGGTCGGCGTGATCTCGGAGGTGCCGGTCGACTCCGGGCGCGAGGTCGACTCGGCGACGGCGGCGGAGCTGCTCGCGGACGTCCCGCCGTTCGTCACGGCGACGCTGGTCACGATGCCCGACTCCGCCGAGCGCGCGGTCGAGCTCCTGCGGACGGTCGGTCCGGACGCGATTCAGCTCCACGGCGAGTGGACGCCCGACGAGATCCGGTACATCCGCGCGGAGACGGAGCGGAAGGTGCTGCTCGCCGTCGACGCCGACGACCCGGCCCGCGCCGAGGAGTTCGACGCGGTCGCCGACGCGCTCGTGATCGACTCGACCGACGACTCCGGCGCCGGCGGCACCGGCGAGGCCCACGACTGGGCGAAGACGGGCGAGCTGGCGGCCCGGCTCACGTCGCCGGTCGTGCTCGCGGGCGGGCTCACGGCCGACAACGTCGCCGAGGCCGTCCGCGTCGCCGACCCGTACGCCGTCGACGTCGCCTCCGGCGTCGAGCTGGCGGACGGGCGGAAGGACCACAACGCGGTGGCCCGGTTCGTCGCCAACGCGGGCCGGGAGATGGAGCTCGCATGAGCGACGACGGCTCCCCGCTCGACCGCTCGAAGGCCGCGTTCGTCGAGCTCGCCGCCGACGCGGAGAAGCCGGTCGTCGTCCGGGCGTCCGCGGCGCTCGACGCCGACGTGACCCCGCTCGCGGCGTACGCGACCCTCGTCGGCGACGGGCCGTACGGGTTCCTCCTGGAGTCCGGCGAGAAGGTCGCCTCCAGCGACCCCGACGGCGCGTTCACGTCGGGCGGGAAGGCCGACCGGCACGCCCGCTACTCGTTCGTCGGCTACGACCCCGAGGCGATCGTCTCCGTCCACCCCGACCGCACCGAGGTGACCCGGCTCGGGCCGGCGGCGGAGTTCGTCGGGGACGGATCTGAGAAAGAGATCGGCCCCGGCGCGGGCGACGCGGTCGACCGGATCCGCGCGGCGTTCCCCGATGTGAGCCTGCGCGGGTTCCCCGACACCGACCGGCAGATCCTCTCCGGCGGGTTCGTCGGCTTCCTCGCGTACGAGGCCGTCTACGACCTCTGGCTGGAGGAGGTCGGCGTCGAGCGCCCCGAGACCGAGTTCCCGGACGCCGAGTTCGCGCTCACGACCCGCACGGTCGTCTTCGACGAGAAGGAGGGGAGCGCCGAGCTCGTCTTCACGCCGGTCATCGGTGTCGACGACGACCCGGCGGCGGTGTACGACGACCTCGTCGCCGAGGCGGAGCGGGTGAGCGCCGAGCTCCGTGAGGCCGCGCCGCCGGAGCCCGACGGGATCCGAGTCGACGCGGAGTCCGCGGACCCACGCGAGGCGTACGAGGAGGCGGTCCGGACCGCGAAGCGCCACGTCCTCGACGGCGACATCTACCAGGGCGTGATCTCGCGGAGCCGGGAGCTCCGCGGCGAGGTAGACTCGCTGGGGCTGTACGCGGCGCTCCGCGAGGTGAACCCCTCGCCGTACATGTACGTGCTGCGCCACGACGACCGGAGCATCGTCGGCGCGAGCCCGGAGACGCTGGTGTCGGTGCAGGGCGACCGGATCGTCTCGAACCCCATCGCGGGCACCTGTCCCCGCGGGACGAGCCCGGTCGAGGACCGCCGGCTCGCCGGCGAGATGCTCGCCGACGCGAAGGAGCGCGCGGAGCACACGATGCTCGTCGACCTCGCGCGCAACGACGTCCGGCGCGTCTCGGAGGCGGGATCGGTCCGCGTCGAGGAGTTCATGAACGTGCTGAAGTACAGCCACGTCCAGCACATCGAGTCGACCGTCACGGGGACGATGGCGGCCGACGCCGACGCCTTCGACGCCACGCGCGCGACGTTCCCGGCCGGCACGCTCACGGGGGCGCCGAAGGTGCGCGCGATGGAGATCATCGAGGAGTTAGAGACCACGCCGCGGGAGGCGTACGGTGGCGGCGTCGGCTACTACGCGTGGACCGGCGACGCGGACTTCGCCATCGTGATCCGGACCGCGACGCTCGACGAGTCGCCGGCGGGCGCGAGCGGTCCGGACGAGGCCGCCGTGACCGTCCGGGCCGGCGCCGGGCTCGTCGCCGACTCCGATCCGGCCGCCGAGTACGAGGAGACCGAGCAGAAGATGGACGGCGTGCTGACCGCGATCGACCGGATCCGGGACGAGGAGTCGCCCGCGGACGACCTCCTCCCCGCCGGGGCGGAGGTCGACGAATGAACGTCGTCGTCGTCGACAACTTCGACTCGTTCACCTATAACCTCGTCGAGTACGTCTCCGATCAGACGCTCGACGGCGAGGACGACGCGAGCGGGGACCCGGAGCCGATCGACGTCGAGGTGTTCAAGAACACCGCGTCGCTGGCGGCGATCCGCGACGCCGGCCCGGACGCGGTTATCGTCAGCCCCGGCCCTGGTCACCCGAAGAACGAGCGCGACGTGGGCGTGACGACGGCCGTGCTCCGGGAGCTCTCGCCCGAGGTCCCGACGCTCGGCGTCTGTCTCGGCCTAGAGGCCGCCGTGTACGAGTACGGCGGGACCGTCGGTCACGCGCCGGAGCCGATCCACGGCAAGGCGTTCCCGGTGGATCACGACGGCGAGGGGGTGTTCGCCGGGCTCGACCAGGGGTTCCGCGCCGGGCGGTACCACTCGCTGGCCGCCACGGCGGTCCCCGACGCCTTCGCGGTGACGGCGACGACGGACCACGAGGACGACGAGATCGTGATGGGGATCCGCCACCGCGAGCACCCGATCGAGGCCGTGCAGTTCCACCCGGAGAGCGTGTTGACCGCGGCCGGCCACGACCTGATCCGGAACTTCCTCGAAGCCGTCTGAGGCGGACGTCGAGACCGCGCGGCGACGCGGGCCCTACTTCGCTTCCTCGTCCGCCGACTCCCCGCTCGCCTCGCGGTCGCCCTCCGTCTCCTCTTCGGTGCCGGCGTCGCCCTCCGTCTCCTCCTCGTCGTCTTCGTCGTCCGCGTCGCGTCCGGCGAGCCCGACGAGGTGGCCGACCTCCGGGAGGATTATCTCGTCGACGCCGAGCCGGACCGCGTTCTCGGAGCCGGGGAGACAGAAGACGGGCGTGGCGGAGACGATCCCGGCCGTCGCCCGCGACCCGATGGTCCGCGTCCCGACCTCGGCCTCCGAGCGCCGGCGGAACAGCTCGCCGAAGCCGGGGAGCTTCTTCGCGAAGAGGCCGTCGACCGCCTCCGGCGTCACGTCGTCCGGCGTCACGCCGGTGCCGCCGGTGGTGACGACGACGTCGGCGTCCTTCCGGCGGGCCAATCGGTCTACGGTCCCCTGCACGCTGTCGTACTCGTCCGGGACCAGCTCGCGGACGGCGACCTCGTGGCCCGCGTCCTCGAACGCGGCGGCGACGTGGTCGCCGGACGGGTCCTCGTCGAGCGAGCGCGAGGACGACACCGTCACGACCGCGACCTCGACCGACTCGGCGTCGTGGTGGTGATGGTCGTGGCCGCGGTCGTCATCGTGGTGGTGGTCTCCGTCGTCGTGGTGGTCTCCGTCGTCGTGGTGGTGGTCGTGGCCGCGGTCGCCGTCTTCCCCGCGGCCGCCGTCCGCGTCCTCTCCGCTGTCGCCGCCCTGTCCGTGGTCCGCTTCGCCCTCGCCGTGGTCGTGCGCGTCGCTCATGGCACCACGTTTCCCGGCGACGGTGAAAACACCACCACCTCCGCCCCCCGGACGCGGCGGTCGCCCGATTCGCGCGCTATCGGACCGACCTAGGGCCAGTCGTCCCGCGACGACTCCTCGGGCGCCTCCTCCTCGTCCGGCTCGTCCGCCGCGAGGATCCACCCCGCGGCCTGGGCCGCGTCCTCGACGTGGAGGAACTCCCAGCCGGTGGCCTCGGCGACCGCCTCGTCCTCGTCGTCGACGCCGACGAACACGTGCCGGTCCGTGTCGAACTGGCCGGCGATGTTCTCCAGGCTCTCCTCGACGCCGCGCGGGCCCGAGAAGAAGTCCTGGCGAACGCGGTGTTTGCGCGTGAAGTTGGTGACGACGTACGTCGGCTTCTCGCTGACCACGCCGACGTACTCCGTCCACTGCCGGGCGTTGTTGAACACGTCGTTGGGGTCCGCGAGCGTCTTCAGCGCCTCCAGCTCGAACGCGAGCGTCATGTCGGTAGATCCGCCACTGTCCATGGATCCGTGTTCGCGCGGCGAGCGAAAACAACTTCGCTTCGGGGGTGGCGTTCGCGGGGGACCGACGTCGCCTCTCCGACCCTCAGCGCGTGCGAACCTGGTAGTAGTCGGTGAACTTCACGAAGTCGCCGTCGTCGAGGTCGCCGTGTTCCGGCGCCGTTCTCGGTCGCCCGGCGAGCTTCCGCACGAGGATCTGTGCGTCCTCGCCGAGTTCGTCGTAGTGACGCACGCGAGCACCCGGCGGGATCCAGCCGGTCCGCCGGAGCCGAAGCCGTCGCCCCGTCTCTCGGAGTGGCATACGATAACGCATGTCACGATTAATCATAAACGTTGCGTCGGTTCCGAGCGAGCGGGTCGAACGAGCGTAAACGGAGCGACCGGAGAAACGGACGGATCGGGGGCGAGCGTCCCGCGTTACTGCTCGGTCGTCGCCGCCAGGTCGTCGACGGAGAAGCCGGGCTCCATGAGGAGATCCGTCTGATCGCTCACGTCGCGGCCCTCGCGCATGAGCTGTTTGAACGCGGACTGCGGGGAGAGGTCGCCGATGAGGACGCCGCCGACGACCTTGCCGTCCTTGAGGGCCACGCGGCGCCACTCGCCCTCGGCCGTGGTCGCCTCGACCGAGTCGTCGCCGATGGTCGGGTGGCCGAACGAGAGGAACGGGAAGTCGAAGTGGGTGATCGAGTACGAGGAGACCCACTCGAACGCCTCGCTGCCGTAGTCGAGCATGTTGCGGGCGGCGATCGTTCCCTGCTCCTTCGCCGAGCCCCACGAGCCGTTCTTCCCCTGCTCGCCGAGGACCAGATCGTTGAACGTGGTGATGTCGCCGGCCGCGAACACGTTGTCGACGTTGGTTCGCATGTACTCGTCGACGGCGATGCCGTTGTCCGTCTCCAGCGGGGTCTGCTCGACGATCTCGGTGTTGAAGTTCAGGCCGATCGCGACGCCCGCGAAGTCGCACTCGTAGCGCTCGCCGTTCGGGTCAACTGCGGCCTCGACGTGGCCGTCGTCGTCGACCTCGAAGTGATCGACGCCGGAGCCGAAGACGGGCTCGACGCCGCGCTCGCGCATCGCGTCGTGCATGATCGACGCGCCCTCCTCGGAGAGCGCGTAGCGCCACCAGCAGTCGCCGCGCATCAGGTACTTCGCCTCGACATCCTGCGCGCCGCAGATGGCCGCGAAGTCGATCCCGAGGAGCCCCGCACCGACGATGACAGCCCGCTCGGCGCCCTCGACGCTCTCTTTGATCCGCCGAGCGTCCTGGAACGTCCAGAAGTGGTGGATCCCGTCCGCGTCCGCGTTCTCGACGGGGAGCTGCTGGGGGGTGCCGCCGATCGCGAGCAGGAGGGAGTCGTACTCGAACGTCTCGCCCTCGTGGGTGTGGACCGCGTCGTTCTCCACGTCGATGTCGACGACGACGGTGTTGAGCCGGAGGTCGACGTCGTGCTCGTCGTACCATTCCTCTTGGTGGATCGAGATCGGCGCCTCGGGGAGCTTCCCCTTCGCGTACTCTTTGATCAGGATCCGGTTGTAGAGGGACTCTCCCTCGTCGGTGAGAACCGTGATCTCGGCGTCAGGCGCTTGCTCGCGCAGCGTCTCGGCCGCGGACGCACCCGCGATACCGTCCCCGACGATCACGTACGAATCGCTCATGTGCGGGCGTTCGGATTCGGGGTTAATGTGGGTTGCCATCCGCACTGATACCCGTGATACACTTGCGCTCGGGGCCGCGGTCGGACTTATTCACCGCCGTGGTCGCCGCCACCGGCGGGTTCGGCGGGGAAATCGCGCTCGCCCGCCTCGATCCGAGCGTCGAGCCAGTTCTCCGTCGGCGTCAGCGGACACTCGTACGCGTGGTTGTACGCGCACGTGGGGTTGTACGCGACGTTGAAGTCGAGCGTCCACTCCCCGTCGACGCGGTCGCGGTCGGGCATGAGGTCGAGGTAGCGCCCCGCTCCGTACGTCTCCTCGCCGTTGGTGTCGTCGCGGAAGGGGACCCAGAACCGGTCCGAGCCGTCGGTCGGACGGTACGCCTGTAGCGAGTGCGCGTCGCCGTCGAGCTCGAACCTGAACTCCCCCCATCTGCGGTACGTCTGCTCGCCGTCCGCGGTGGTCTCGACGGATATCGTCTCCGTCTCGTCGTGCTCGTGGAGCGGGAGCACGAAGCGATACGCCGGATCGGGGTCGTAGAACGAGAGCCCGGGGAACGCGTCGCCGCGCATCTCGATCGGCAGCGGCGACCGCGCCGACTCCCGGAACTGCTCCTCTTTCGCGCGACGCTCCCGTTCGATCCGCCGCGCCCAGTCGTCGGTCTCGTTCGCGTTCATCACACCGCAATATTGTGCTTACTATGCAATAACAATTGCGTCGGTCCGTGCGGCGGTGGACCGCCGCCGCGACCGCGGTCCGTCGCGGCCGAGGCGCCACAGATTCAAGGACGTGCCGACCTAACGAGACGTATGAAGATCCGGCAGAACATCCGCCACTGGGCCGCCAAGAAGGCGTTGACGACGCCGGTCGTCGGCGACGTCGCGAACGACAAGCTGGTCGACCTCCACACGAGCATCTTCCTGAACAAGGCCGACGAACAGCGCCGGGAGGAGCGCCGCGAGCACCTCGACGACTTCTTCGACGCGACGATGGACACCTACGTCGCCGGCTTAGAGACCGGCTTCCCGGAGGCCGAGGCCCGCGAGATCACGCACGTCCAGGCCAACTTCGACTTCTTCAACCACGGCTGGACGGAGATGATGGAGATCCCGGGCGACGAGTTAGAGGAACATTACCGACGCTACGAGGAGTTCTTCACCGAGCACGGGATCACGATCGACGACCCGCTCGGTGACTTCCGGCCGATCGAGGGCGTCTCCGTCGCCCCCGAGACGCCCGAGCGGCTGGAGACCGCGGAGTACGAGAACGCGCTCGCCGGCTTCGCCGACGACGTGTACGTCCATACCGACGACGGCGAGACGGTCGTCGGCGGGGGGGCCGAGGAGCCCGAGGACGTCGACCCGTCGGCCGCGCCCGGGCTCGACGAGGACGAGGCGAGCGCGTAACGAAGCCGGTCGCCCCGAGAGCCGCCCACGTTTATACTTCGGCGGCGAGAGCGGGCGACATGAACCGCGGTCAATCGTTTCTCCTCCTCCTCATCGGTATCGTCGCGCTGTTGACGCTGTTCGTCATCCTCCCGTTCGTCGAGTACGTGGTCGCGTCGGCGATCCTCGCGTACGTCCTCTACCCGTTCCACGTGCGGCTCTCGAGATGGCTTCGGGACCGCCTCGCGGGCCACGTGCGGGAGTCGGTGTCGACCCGGCTCGGCCGCATGCTCTCGGGCATCTCGCTCATCCTCGCGTCCGTCGTCGCCGTCATCATTCCGCTCGCGTACATCTCGTGGGTTTTCATCCGGGACCTCACCGAGATCGCCCGCGGGAACACGGAGATCGACGTGAGCGCCATCGAGGCCGAGCTCGCGGTGCTCACCGGCCGGGAGATCGACGTCGGCGAGGTGCTCGCGATGGCCGGACAGCTCCTTGTCGAGACGCTGTTCGGCGGGGTCAGCGGGGTCGTCACCACGGCGCTTCGGGCGTCCGTCGGCCTCTCTCTGGCGCTGTTTCTCGTCTACTACACGCTGCTTGACGGACCGGCGTTCGTGGGCTGGATCCGGGACACGAGCCCGCTTCCCGCGGAGGTCACCGCCGACCTCGTCGACCGCGTCGACGCGATGACCCGCGGCGTGGTGATCGGACACATCGCCGTGGCGCTGCTGCAGGCGCTGGTCGCCGGCGTCGGCCTGTGGGCGGCCGGCGTCCCGAACGTCGTCTTCTGGACGTTCGTCATGGCCGTGCTCGCGCTGCTGCCGCTGATCGGGGCGTTCTTCGTCTGGGGGCCGGCCGCGGCGTACCTCGTCGTCGTCGACAAGGTCACGGCCGGGGTGTTGCTCGCGCTGTACGGGGTGTTCGTCATCGCGCTGGTGGACAACTACGCCCGGCCGATCGTCATCGACCAGCAGGCGCACCTGAACCCCGCGGTGATCCTCCTCGGCGTGTTCGGCGGGATCTACTCGGTCGGGTTCACCGGGCTGTTCGTCGGCCCCATCGTCATCGGCGTGCTCGCGGCGACGCTGGAGACGTTCCGCGAGGACTACGACGCGATCGGCGGCGGGTAGGCGGCGTGATTTAGCGGGTAGCCGGCGGCGTGATTTAAACCGATCAGCCGCGTACACGGACCCATGGCAACCGCCGCCCGATCCCGGCTGCCGGACCGCCGGGACGCCCTCCTGATCGTCGCCGCCGCCGTCGCGGTCAACCTGATCGGGGCGGTCGGCGTCCCCTTCACCGCCACCGAGAGCGCGTGGTTCGCCGAGCTCGCGCTGCCGGCGTACTACCCGCCCGGGTGGGCGTTCGGCGTGGTCTGGCCGATACTGTACGCGCTGCTCGGCGCCGCCGCGGCGCTCGTCTACCTCCGTGGCCGCGACGCCCGCGACGCCCGAATCGCTCGCGACGCCCGGACCGCGCTCGGCCTGTTCGCCGTCCAGCTCGGCGTCAACGTCGCGTGGTCGCCCGTCTTCTGGGGGCTCGAACGCCCAGACCTCGGGCTCGCCGTGCTCGTCGCGCTCCTCCCGCTCGTCGCCGCGACGATCCTCGCCTTCGACCGCGTCGACCGCCGGGCCGCGCTCCTGCTCGTCCCCTACCTCGCGTGGGTCTGTTTCGCGACCGCGCTCAACTACGGGATCTGGGCGCTGAACTGAGCCGGTCGGTCACCCTGACTCCGGCTCCTCTCCGAGTCGCTCCGCGATGAACCGCCGCTCGCGGGGGTCGAGCTCGCGGTCGTCCTCGCGGAACGCCCGGAGCCCGGCCCGGTACCGCTCCCCGTCACCGTCGCTCTCCGGGGCCGGCTCGGTCGCCGGGCGCTCCAGCTCCAGCTCGGCGAGCCCGGTCCGATCGCCCGTGTACGCGAAGCCGGACTTGTAGAGCGCCGCGTAGGCGAACGGGTTGTTCACGGCGATCCGCACCCGGTCGTAGCCGTCCGCCGCGAGCCGCGAGACGGTCCGGTCCACGAGCCGCGGGCCGATCCCCTCGCCTCGGCGGGCGACGTGGACGGTGACGTACCGGAGACGGCAGCAGGCGGGGTCGGTCCGGTCGGGCGAGAAGGAGACCGCGGCGACCACGTCGTCGTCGAACGCGCTCGCCTCGACGGTCGGCGGCAGCGGCTCCTCCGGCTCCCACCGCGGGACCGCCGGCGAGCCGTCGGGCGTCCGGAGGACGGCCTTCCCGGGCTTGCCCACGACGAACTTGCCGGCGTAGGCGAACGCGCGGTAGTCCAGCCGCAGGGTCGCCCCGGAGCCCGGATCGCCGACGAGCGCGTACTCCATGCTCGCGCTACGGCCCGTTCGGATAAATACGGAGCGGCGCCCCCGCGGCCTGTTAAGTGGCTCCGCCGCCGAGAGCGACCATGTACGGCCTCGGCGACGTCCGCTTCTTCGACCGGGTGGCCCCCCTGTACGACCGCGTCATGCCGCCGGCGAACGGTGAGGCGCTGGCCGCGGGGCTCGCCCACGCGACGCGACCGATCGACCGCCTGCTCGACGTCGGCG
>NZ_NHPE01000150.1:0-10168 GCF_002252895.1 Halorubrum sp. Eb13
CGACGACGACCCCGCGGTCGCGTTCGATCGCCGAGCCGTCGTCCGGTCCGACCAAGGGGTCGGAACCCTCCGTCGGTCCCGGTTCGACGTCCGCGACCGCGGCCCCCCGCTCGAGGAGGGCTGCAGAGTGGGTGCGGTACACGCGGTCGAGGCTCTTCCGTCGGCCGCTGACGGGTCGCCACGCGTTCGGCGGCCGTCCCCCGCCGGACGACTCGACGGTCGCTCGCTCGACTAAGTCCCGCGCTTCGAGCTTCGAGACGGCGTCGCCGACGGCCTTCTCCCCCAGCCCCGTCCCGATGCGGATCGCCATCGTCGTCGCTCGCGCCCGCTCGATCCGGTCGTGGTCGCGGCGCAGGAGGAGGTACGCCAGCACGCGCGCCGCGTCGCGGCCGAGCCCCGCCGCGAGTCGCTCGACGAGCGCGCGGTCGTCGCCGTCGAGCACCCAGTGTTCAACTGTGTCCATCGTTCACGTATGCGTCGAAGCGAGATAAAAATGCTCGCCTCGGCGACCGGCGGGCGCCCGCGTCTTCGGGGGCGGGCCAAAGCGATCGAATTCCCACCGATCAGCCGCCGATCGGAACGCCGCCGGTCACCCGCCGATCGGAACGCCGCCGAAGACGAGGATCGCGACCACCCAGTACACGGCGTAGAGCCCGCCGAGGACGACCCCGTGCCAGCGCTTCAGCTCTCCCGAGTAGAGGAAGTACGCCGCCAGCGTCGTGACGAGGATCACCGACGGGAGGTGGAACGTCAGGACCGACCGAGAGATCTCGAGGTCGCTGAGCAGCATGATGACGCCGACGTTGCCGGTCACCGAGAAGAGGACGCTCCCGATGACGTTCCCCACGCCGATCTCCGGGACGCCCCGCCGCACCGGCTCGATCGTGAGCATGACGTCCTCGAACGTCAGGATCGCCGTCAGCACGGTGGCGCCGAAGACGGTCTGTTCGAGGCCGAACCCCTCCACGACGACCTCCGAACCGGCCTCGAGCAGCATCGACGCGAACACGATCCCGGCCAGCGCGAGGACGGCGAGCGCCATCCACGGCCACCCGGACGCGGACCGACCGCCGACGAGCCGATCTTCCGGGATCTCCGAGAGGGACCCCGGCGCGGTGACCCCACCGTCGGCCCGGAGCGACTCGCCGAGGTCGGTGTTGCGAAACACCGGCGTGTCGCGCTGGCGCTCGCGGAGGACGATGTACCCGAACGCCAGGACGAAGAAGCCGAGAAGCGCCAGCCCGTGGACGGTCGTCAGGGTCCCCGCGAGCACGAACGGGATCAGTAGTATCGGGCCCAGCGCGAAGAGGACGACGTAGTCCGTCGGGAGGTCGACCGGGAACGGCCTGACGATCGCGGCGAGCGCCAGCGTGACGCCGACGATCGCCAGTCCCGTGCCGAGCGCCGTTCCGAGCGCAGCCCCCTCGAGATCGCCCGCGGACAACACGAGCGCGAGGACCGTGTCGTCGAACTCGATCCCGGTGAAGACGATCGCGAGGGTGAACAGCGACACTCGCAATCCCAGGGCGGCCCGAGTGAGATAGCTTATCAGCTTCTCGACACAGAAGGTCAGTACAACGGCACCCACGAGGAGCGCGGCCACGGCGCCCGCCGGTCCGAGCTCCTCGACGAAGCCCTCGATCTGTCCCTCGATACCGCCTTCACCCGACTCCTCCGCCGCTTCGCCCCCCTCCTGTGCGGCCGCGGGAGCGACCGGGACCGCCAAGAGCACCGCGACGACGAGCGAGGCGACGATCAGCCGAGAGACGTTCATGGCCGTCGACACGTCGGGATCCGATATGAAAATACGGAGTCATGTATCGAATTCCGTTGAACGACTGTACATGCGATTCCGCTCAGCGGCCGTCGGAGGTGAGTGCTGGCCGCCAATCCGGCAGTCCTTCGCTCGAAAACGGACGCCTCCGAGATCGGGTCCAACCCGACTCGTCGGGCGCGCGTCCCACTGCAGGGGGGGTCGACGGTCGCCGCTTGCCGAAGCGTCCGAACCGATGCGACGGATCGGATAGATTCGCGAATCGGTCCCGGAGTGTCGTTCAGACGAACGACGCCCATCTGAAAGCGACCGGATCGAACCGCTCATCGGCGGTTTCTGTTCAGGAGCCTTATTATTATAGAAATATGTTATTTCCGTCGTAATATATTTTAACATACACTTCTATCTGTCTGCCGATTTCCGCGTCGTTCGTCCCCAAAACAGACGACCGGTTTCGCAGAGGACCGCCGATGTGGAACCGCTTCGCCGACGTACAGTATCACGCCGTCGACGAGGGAACGTCGTGTATTCGACGGGAAGATGTCGCGCCACCGACGAGGGTACGCCGCGCCGTCGACGCCCGAGGTCGCGCCGTCTGCGTCGTGTTCGTCGTGAATCGTCGCGAACGAGCTCCAGGCGGTCTCGATCCCGTCAAGTCAAGCTCTACGTGTGACAAATCGGTCAGTCCGGGGTCCACGGCGGCGTACGGCCGATATCTCCGCCTGTCGAGGCGAATCGCGAACTCATCGAGGGAGACGCTATCGGACGTTGTCAGTTTCTGACGAACTTTGTTGGCGACGCTCCGCGGACCGACCTCTTGTCTCCAGTCGTGAACGGAGCGCTACTTTGATTGGAGTCGAATACATAAAATCTTATAGTAGTATATTAAACCGGTAGCTCGGCCGAGAGAGATCGAATCCCGGGCTTCGGTAGCACTGACGGTGTCGTCCCCGGGGTGACGAAATATCGGCTGAATGTCGGGCCGTTACGTCGGAGACGACTCATTCGTCTGAATGTATCGCTCGGTGGCACGGATCGATCGCGCCGCCCCGGGAGTCGCAGGCCCGTGCCGGCCGTCGGGCGCGGAGCCGTTCTAGTCCGAGCAGTAGTTAGACGGGGTCATGAGCCCTGATCCACCAAGTCAACGAGTTATTCCTCTTGCATGTGTATTGATGACATGGATCGTATCCTAAACGAGGTAACGAACACAGTCCACAAACGGACGCCCGGCGCATCGGCCGTCGAAACTCCGTGTGGCGTCACGTACAACGTCGCAGACGAGCACCTTCGTCGAGTGTCCACCGACAGCCTCGTGGCGACCGCCACGAAATGCGGTCGCTGTTTCGATGACGGAGGCGGATACTGAGTTCACCGTCCGTCGGGACGGACGCCTCGCACCGCATCCGGCTCGCATGACCGTGTCGATCTCGTAATACGTATGCCCTCGGTCGCCCGTCACTCCCCTCGGGTTTTGCGGGTTTCAACGGTGCTCGTTTCGAACTCGCACGGCCGAGAGTGACGCAAGTAAAAGCGGTCGGGTCCCGGCGGCTCAGGGATCGTGCTCGCGAACCGTGAACTGACACGCCGGCTCACCCGAGACGCGCGACTCCGGGAGTCACGGGTTCTCGCAGAGAGGAAGAGAAGGGCGAGCCGGACGAATTGCGTTCAATTCTCCCGTGGCTCTCACGCGCCCAGCAAGCGCGCGACGACACCCGCGAGCACGAGTATCCCGCCGAGGATGAACGTTCCCGGAAGCGGGAGAGCGAACACGACCACGCCCACTACGATGACGATCGTCGAGGTTCGCATGCGGGATTTGATTCATCTCCGCCACTCATAACGGTTGTGCCGGTGCCAAACGGAGGCTAAATCGGCCGAAAAACGCCTTGCTACCCGAGTGTTCGCGGTGCAGAGATACATGGGCGCTGCAGGCTCCGGTTCGACCGCCGAACGAATCGACCTTTCAGACGTGAGGCGGCCGAATTGGAGAGTTTATGTGGACAGAATTTGACACTTAACATGCTGTCCTGTGACCAGATGAGAGATACATAGCGCAGAGTCACCCGAATTAGCTGCCTCGACAAACACAGCAAATGACTCGGCTACTCTATTATCGATCGTTGTGTAGGTGGGGTAAATTGTTTTCAGGCTCGTATACGTACTTGATTTATGGGTCACGATAGCATACCACATCAAAATGCGGAGTCACCAATTAGTGACATCGCGTATCTAGCGCGGTCCGAACACCGCGTTCCGACACTCGTCGCGCTGACAGAGCGTCCCCGGAGTCGCTCTGAACTCTGTGAGTTGGCCGGTGTCTCCTCCTCCACGATACGGCGGACACTGGATGAGTTCGAAGACCGGGTCTGGATCCGCAAAGACGGCTACCAGTATACAGCGACCCGGCTCGGTGAAGCGATAGCTTCAGCAATGCAGGACCTGATCGAACAGGTCGAAACAGAACGAAAATTGCGTGACGTCTGGCACTGGCTTCCTGAGGAGGTCAGCGATTTTCCCATCGAGACGTGGGACGCGATGAGCATCACTGTTGCCGAACCCGATTCACCGTACCGCCCGATCGACCGATTCGAGTCGCTTCTCAAAGAGACGAACGATCTTCGATTAGTTCGCCCTGAAATTGCTTTGATGGAGCCGTGCTTTGAGGTTCTCGTTCAACTGATCGATGAGGGGGTTGACGTGGTCTTGGTGGCTCGACCGGAGAGTCATACGTACTTTCTTTCGACGTACCCGGAGCGAAGCGTAGAAATGATGCAACAGGACAATTTCACCGTTCTGGAGCACGATTCCCTCCCTCCATGTGGAACTGGTCTTCTCGATGAGCGTGCCGCCATCAGCTGTTACGAACAGGACAGTGGGACGGTCCACGTGTTGATCGACACCGACGTAGCGGCTATCCGTGAGTGGGCACAGTCGGTGTGCGACACGTACGCGTCAGAGGCTCAGCCAGTCGAACCCCCGTAGAATGGAGATTACCGATTTCATTACTGAAACTGATCCGTGCGTAGGCTGCTGTAATCTCGGCTCGTTCCAAGGGTTCGTCCTAGAGTTGACCGGGGAGGCGTTCGGTCCCGACCGTCCTCGGGTCGCAGAGGGTGATGATTTTGCAGCGACTGCCAGGCCAGCAGTTCCTGGCGAACTATCACAAATTAACTACAGTATCTTTGCCGTCGTATCGTCGCTGGCAGGGAGGTGACCCACATGACCGACGACCAGCACACCTCGCACGGCATCGACCTCGAAACACTCGAAGGGTTCGCCGAACACGCAGCTGACGACCCCGAAGCTGTCCAGCTCGGCCTCGAAGCGTCAGCAACCTACGAGGGGACGGCCGCCCACAGCTTGGCAAAGATCGATAGCTACGAGCTCGGGGGAGAGACGGTCGCTCGTGATACGCACGAATACACGATTCCCTACGGGGGCTGGAAAGAAGTGTTGGAGGCGGGAGGATGGATCGGAGCGACCGACCGGATGGAGCCAATTGAAGCGGCGCTGTCGGCGCTGGCCGCCTGTATCAACGTCGGCATCACGATCAACGCCGCCGCCAATGACGTGGACATCGACCACCTCCAGACGCGTGTCCGGACCGATTTCGATCCAGCGGTGCTGTTCAGCCTCAAGGAACTCAAAGAGGCCGACTCGGCGTTCGAGAACCTAACCGCCGAAATTGAAATAGACGGCGAGGACCTTGATCAAGACCAGATCGACGAGTGGGCACGGCGGGCACCCGTCTACACGCTCGTCTCGCTCGCTCAGGACGTCGAAATGGCCGTCGCTTCGCCCGCCGAGGTGGCCGGAGACGACTAACCGGTGACAACCAATGAGCGAATCACTCGACACGGACAAACTCGAACGCGAGGTCAAGTCGATATATCAGGATGTCGCGAAGTCCGCCGACGCCGAGTTCCACTTCGAGACGGGGCGCGATCTCGCCGTCCGCCTCGGGTACGACCCCGACGACCTTGACTACGTTCCGGACGCGGCGATCGACTCGTTCGCGGGTGTCGGCTACTACTTCGACTTGGCAGCGCTTGAATCAGGTGCGGACGTGCTTGACCTCGGCAGTGGCTCGGGGATGGACGCCTTCGTCGCCGGGCTACACGCAACTGAGACGGGTGCAGTAACGGGCATCGATATGACCACAGAGCAAGTCGAGAAGGCCAACGACCTCGCAGTGGACAACGGCTTCCACAACGTCACCTTCCGCGAAGGGTATATCGAGGACCTCCCGTTCGAGGACGCATCGTTCGACGCGGTGGTCTCGAACGGCGTAATCAACCTTTCCGCCGAGAAGAGAACGGTCTTCGAGGAGGCGAACCGGGTGCTCAAACCGGGTGGGCAGCTGGCTCTGTCCGACATCATCAGCGAACAACAGATGCCCGAGAGCATCAAGTCCGACGCGGACCTGTGGGCTGCCTGTATCGGTGGTGCCGAACAGATCGACAGCTACACGACGTTCATCGAAGCTGCTGGCTTCTCAGTGACGGAGATCCGAGAGAACACACAGTACGAATTCCTCTCTGATCGGGCGGCCAACGCGTGCGAGAAGTACGGTGTCAAGAGCGTCACGGTCGGGGCAATGAAGTGATCAGTATGGCGACAGAAAAATCAGTCACAGACGAACAGGGAGAACAGGTCCAGTTCGAGTCGCAGGTCCGGAAGGGGGCGGCGCTGATGGCTCTCGCCGGAATCGCGTTCGTCGGCTACGGTGTCGTGTTTCTCGTGCTGAACTTTGTGGGGAGTGGATTTGAACTCGGAGTCAGTACGCTGGCCGGGATGACGGCCGCCGATCTCGATCCGACGGTGGCGTACTACATCAGTCACCTCCACGTGGCCACCGCTGCGTTCATCATCTCAACGGGCATCGCCGTCGCGGGCCTCTCGTGGTACGGCGTGCGCCAGGGGCGCACGTGGGCGTGGGCGACGGCGATCGTCAGTGCCGTCGTCGGCCTGGCGCTCGCGTTACCGATGCATTGGACGGGAGATGCGTTCGCTCACGATTGGGTGACGCATCTCGGACCGATCTACCTGGCGACGATTATCTTCATCGTCGGGGTCGTACTGTCGTACCGAGGAGTTCAGACTACGTAGCTGATTTCACCGAGTCCTGCCTTCATTTATGAGTTTAATATCGGGCGTCGTACTGCACACTGGTCAGGGGTTGACCCTTGGGGAGTACCTGTTTCGGGTGATCGTTCATCTACTCGCCGTCGTCGGCATCGGTGTAACAGTCCACTGGGGTATCCGAGCGATCGAAACCATCCGTTCGGAGAACGGCAGGCGGGGAAGTATCAATGACAATGAACTGTGACACCTCATAGACTTCTGATGCGTTCGTAAGAACCTGTGTCATCAGAACCTCGTCCCACGGGAAACGTGGCCACAATCTACTTGTGAACCGTCTATTACGAAAGGTGGGAAGAACACGAGTGGGTGTGAAACCACATCTACCGTCTAGTTTCTGTGCTCACAAGCAAAACTACGGCCACTCGTCAATCGGCGATTAATTTTTTTAAATGTGGCCAGTTTGGCTGTACGCGAATCCCGGTGACATCCACTCGCCCAATCGCCCATCGAACGAAAGCAAGGTCTAGACCGTTCGACCGATAATCGCCGCGCTGTCTGGCGATTATTTCGCCTCAAATCATGGGCGCTGCAGGCTCCGGTTCGACTGTCGAACGAATCGACCTCTCCGGCGTGAGGCGCTCGAATTCGAGGGGCTGAGAAGCGCCTAATTGGCAGGAAACAAATGGATTTCTGGAGTTGTGTTGAATTTGGGGCGCGTCTCGGCCACCCGTTAAATTGGGAATCAGAGGTCGCTAGGTCTCCAACCGTTCGAAGGAAAGTGGTCTCGCAGCGTCCAAGTACTCCTCATAGAACGACTCCGCCCAAGAAACTACGTGAGGATTCTCCGTTTCCAGAAGCCCCTTCGGCACGACGTCATTCCCTTCTTCATTTTCTTCGCATAACCAGATCATTGCAGTGTCGTCAACCAGATGCATGTTCATTGGTACGTGACCTTCGAAGACCCACATCTGGTCTGCTACTGCCGACCAAGTCTCGGCCCGTTCCGGGTCGTTCCGAATGATTTCGATGAACCGCTCTTCAATAACACCTTCAAATTCGAGGCTTCCCGCTTCTACTTGATCGCGGATCACTTGCATATACTGGGGAAGGGAGTTCTGAGTCAGACCTCGGTACGTGTTTGCGTCGCTGATTCGATCCAACCCTCGATCGAACGCGGCAGTCGGATTCGCTTGCGTCGGCAACGTGATCCGTGCGTCGTTGAAATAGGAAAAATCAAGATCGTAGACCGGTTCGGGGAGCCAGTTAATCGCCGTCCCAAGATGGTTGACGCCTTCCGTAGCCGCAATTGACCGTCGAATTTCGGTGATCATCGCCTTTCCCCTCGGAGTGATCCAGTATTTACTGCCCTCCGAGCCAACCCATTTCCGTGTTTCCGCTTCATTGAGGACTCGGGCTACTGACGACCGTGGAACACCTGTGTCCTGTTGTAACTGACGCCGGGAGGCAGGCTCTTGAGTGAGCGCACTCAGGACGAGAATCCGATTCTCTGAGTTAGCCAAGAATTGGATGTCTTCCAGTGCACTCTCCATGCTAAAATCTAACACAATCATTGACAAAAAACCATCGTGGGATACGTGAGGTATCAACGGCGAATGTCGGTTCCTTATCGCCCGAATTGTCCGGTGAGAGAGTCAGCGTAATTGTACACGGCTGGCTTCGAAGACGACCGGGAGATAGAAATCAGATATCCGATCTCAGACCATGAGAGGATTCCTACGGAGTAAGGCTTAGCAACGCCGGTCACAATCGCCGTTGAGGTCAAACTATGACACAAGCCACCATGGAGTCCGAACGACTTGTGACCGGATACGTGGAAGCGTGGAACGAACAGGACTACCCGGCGATACCGGAACTCGTTTCCGAATCGGTCGTCGTGCGCAATCCGACGGCTCCGGAAGGGGTCATCCATGGCCGGGACGAGCTGGAGGCATTCATGCGCGGGGTCACAGCGGGTTTCCCCGACTTTCACGTGACGATCCTTGATCTGTTGGCCGGCGAGAATCAGGTGATGTACGAAGCGGAACTCACAATGACCCACGAGGGAGAATTCGAGGGGATCCCCCCGACGGGACGCGAGGTCAAGATTCGGGAAATGGCCAACTGTCGCGTCGCAGACGGTCGCATACAGGAGTACCGAATCTACTTCGATCAGCAGGAGGTGTTTGAACAGCTTGGACTATCCGAGTGAGTTAGCGTGAGATTGAGGAACCGTTTCGGGCACGTTTCTTTTTGAATTGGGGGACAGTCCCAGTAGATCAGTAAAACGCATCACTCGCGTAGCGGCGCGAGTTTAATATGGAATCGAAACGATTGAGACATCCTCGAAACGCAAACGAGTAGACTCCATCTGTACCGAAACACCCTCTATAGCACGTCTGCAGCAGATGAACGTTCAGCCGGTTGGCTCAATATTCTGATTCATTCGGAACACGTTTTCGGGGTCCCACTCGTTTTTGACCTCAACCAAGCGGTCGTAGTTCTCACCGTAAGCGGCCCTGACTCGCTCACTCTCATCACGACTGAGGTAGTTCGCATACACGCTGTCGGTCGCGTGCGGAGCCATCGCCTCGTGAAACGACTGGGCCCACCCGATAAGTTCGTCGTCACGCTCGGAATCGGTCCACTTCGGTGCTACGGTAAAGGACAGCGCGGCATCCCGGTGCGGGAAGGCGGTAGCGTCAGCATCGACACGGCTGATTGCTCCTTCCATCCACTCCAGAAAAACTGTCGTAAACGGTGATGGGATCGGCGTAGCGTGTTCAACCATCGTCTCGATAGCCTCGTCGGAGAGCCCTTCCAAGTTATGTGACTTCCAGTAGTTCCGATGGCCCTCCTGATAGATATCGTCGGAACTCCGTTGAGAAACGGTATACGGCTGGGGCTGTACGGTGTCCGCGATCGGATCCCCAACCTCTCGAAGTGGCTGGAGCGCCGCTCTCCCACTCTCAATGTCGCCCACGTAGAATGGTACCAGCACGAGAACAGTTTGTCCGTGGAGCGGTTCCGGGAACTCGGGGAGCGGTGGTACTTGCGTGAAGGCCGCGTAACACTGCACGGCGTCAGGGGCGTCGGTCATGAAATCGCGGTAAAAGCGCAGGACGTCCGGGGCGGCCTCAACGGGATGGATGACACGCCCGACCAGTACGTCTGGCCCGACCTCGTGTAGTCGGAACTCGAATGAGGTGACGACACCGAAGTTTCCGCCGCCACCGCGGAGCCCCCAGAACAGGTCCGGATTCTCGCTCTCGCTGGCATGGACGAGATCGCCCTCGGCGGTGACGACGTCTG
>NZ_NHPE01000059.1:0-9736 GCF_002252895.1 Halorubrum sp. Eb13
CCTCCCCAGCCTCGTCAGTCGTCCTCCGCTTCGCTCCGGACGACTGACTCCCTCGCGCGGTGCTGCTCGCGGGCCGATGGCCCGCTCGCAGGCACGCGCCACCGCACAGTTCATTTATAAATAGACGTTGCGCCGCTTCCGTTTCTCACTCCAGCCGATACCGCAGGATAGCGGCGATCCCGCCGAGGTTCGAGAGCTGCTCGCCGGGCGCGAACTCGGAGGAGAAGACGACCACGTCGCCGCCCTGTTGTTCGACCGACTCGATCACCTCGTTGACGTCGATCGACCAGTCGCCCTCCCCCTGCCGCTCCGTGCGGAGCCGGTCGTCGACGACGAGGAGGGTCTCGATCGCGCCGAACTCGGCGGCCTCGGCCACGTCCTCCGGGCCGTACGTCGCCTTCGCGCCCTGCGCGATGTTCTCGGTCAGCTCGTCGATGAGGCTCGCCTCCTTCGAGATCCGGGTCTCCTTCTGGACCTCGTCGACCGCGCCGCGCTTGAGCACCTCGTGGACGCCGCGGTCGCCGGCGGCGGAGGTGTCGACCGTGGTGATCCGGTCGGCGAGGTCGCGGTACTCCTCGGTGACGTAGTCGAGCGCGTCGTTCTTCGTGAACCCCGGGCCCGCGAGGATCACGGCGTCGGCGTCGAGGTGCGCGAGCGCCTCGCCGAGCTCCGCGAACAGCTCCTCGCGGGGCCGCGAGTACTCTCCCTTCCCCGTCGGCTTCGTGAACGAGGCGTACTCCTCGGTGCCGTACTGCTGGACCGTGTGGACGTAGGCGGCCCCCTCCTCGACGGTCGCGATGGCGACGTCGGGGTTCTCGGCGGCCTCCGTCGCCTCCTCCAGCCGCTCGGTCTGGTCCGGCTTGAAGTGCTTCTCGACCGTTATCTCGTCGTGCTCCTCGACGTTGAGCGTGTGGTGGGCGTTGAGCTGGTCCTCGCGGGAGCAGGCGACGATCACGCCCCCGACGCGGAGCCGGTTGGCGAACCGGGCGAACTCCACGTCGTCGACCTCCAGCGTGACGAACAGGTGCTCGCGCTGGCCGCCGGTGTCCCGCATCTGGTCGTCGTTCCGCTGGATCCGGCGCGTGGTGTCCCCCTCGACGAGGTCACCCGGTTCGAGGACGTGCGCGAGGTGCCAGAGGTCGTCGACGTTCTCGGGGACGAGGGTGAGCCGTTCCCGGCCCTCCTCGCCGTAGCCCCGGTCGGAGATGCGCATGGGCGACCGTTCGCCCGCGCTCGTATCAACTCTTGTCTTCCGCGTCGACGGGCGCGCTCCAGTCGAACCCGTCGGCGGCGCCCCCGCGGTCGGTGTCCCGGCGGTCGGTCCCTCCCCGCTCGGGGCGGTCACCGCCGTGTCCGTCGTCGGGTGGCGGCGCTCGCTCGTCACCGCTCTCCACGTCGCCTTCGGCGTTCCACTCGAAGCCGGCGGAGTCGACCCCGGTCCGCGCCCCTCGGTCGGCGCCGATCGGGACCGTCCGACCGGTCTGGACCGCCGCCGACGCCTCGGTCGCCGATCGCCGGGACCCGCCGTCGAACCGGTCGGGGGAGGGGTCCGCGGGCTCCGGGGGCGCTCCCGACGCCGCGGTCGGAGACGCAGACGGAGGCGCGGGCGACTCGGACGCTCCCGCCGCCGGTGAGTCGGCCGACTCGGCTGGCTCGGACGGCTCAGCGGCGTCGAACTCGATCGCGTCCGCGGCGCCGCGGCCGTAGAGCGCGTGCGCGACGACCCGGACGGCGAAGGCGAGCGGGACGCCGGCGACGAGCGGGACGAGCGGCGCGGCCAGCGCGTACCCCGCGCCGAGCGCCGCGACCGCGACGAGCCACGTCGTCGCGTACTCCGCCGAGCCGGCGACGGCGGCGACCCGCCCCGGACGGAGGGCGTCGCGGAGCCGTCCGGACGCGGCGAACGCGGCGAGCGCCGCCGGCCTGACGTACGCGAACGCGAGGAGGTACGCCGCGACGGCGACGCTCAGGAGCCCGCCGCCGGCGCCGAGGACGGCGGGAGCGCTCCTCGGGCCGAGCGCGCGCTCGGCGAGACCGGTCGCGGGGGCGAGGTCGACGGCCCCGGTCTCGACGGCGGCGAACGCGAGCGCCGCGACCGCGAACAGCAGCGCCAACGGCGCGAGCAGCAGCGCGCTCAGCAGGACCGATTTCGCGCCGTCCCGATAGAGCTCGTTCCAGGCGACGAACGGCGGCGCGCCCTCCCGGTTCCCGGTCGCCCCCCCGCCGGCGACGACGCGGACGAGGTACCCGCGGAGCACGAAGGCGGGCGCGAGCGCGAGCGGCGCGAGGACGACGAGCGGCGGGACGGCGAGGACGCCGCCGACCCAGACCGGCGTGGCCACCCACGCCAGCAGGGTCAGGAAGCCGCCGACGACGAGGACGCCGGCGGCGTCGGCGGACCGCGGAAGGACCGACGACGCGCCCCGGATCATATCCGATCCTGTCCCGCGACGGTGATAAAGCATGCCCGGTTCGGCGGACCGCGTCGAGGCGGGCACGAGTTCCGGAGCGGAGGAACCAGAAGGACCGCCTCCCGAGCGTTTATATGATTTCACGAAGTAGAACAAACCGGCCGCGCGGGACAATCGTGTGCCTCTGACAACTCCGATCACGGCCGCCGCGCGCGGCGGCCATCCCCCGTCCGCGGCTTTCGACGGACCGAGAACTTCTCTCGCACCGAGCGACGCCGGTAGCGATTTATTCCGTCCGGTCGACCGTCCCGTATGACAGGCGATGAGCAGACGACCGACGTGGAGCCGGCGCTCCGCAGCTACGGGATCAGCGTCGAGGAGATCGACGGCGGCGACCCGCTCGAGCTCACGTACATGACGGCGTTTCCCGGCCGCGAGGTGCACCACCCCGAGATCGGGCGCGCCCTCAACGCGCTCATCGACCGCGCCGAGGCCGACGAGTGGGACCCCGTCCGGGTCGAGGCGACGGTCGTCCGCGCGCCCGGCGACGTCCTCGGGACGTGGCGCGCGGAGCCGGAGTGGTTCGAGGCGCTGGCCGCGTACGAGATCTCGGAGACGGAGTTCTCGACGCGCGTATTGGAGACGCTGTCGCACGCGGACGAAGCCGCGGCGGCCGACGACGAAGATCCGGCCGCGGCGGAGGCCGACGACGACGATGCCGCCCGCGGCGACGGCGACCGCGCGGATTCCGGGGACCGATCGTGACCCGCCGGAACCCGGTGAACCGCGCGCAGCGCCGCCTCGCCCGGCCGCCCCGCGAGCGGTTCGCCACCCGTGCGCTCGCGTTCGACGTCGACGGTGACACCTGCCGCGGCACCCTCTACCTCCCGGGCGGCGACGGCGACGACCCCCCGGTGATCGTGATGGCGCCCGGCCTCGGCGCGGAGCGGAGCTTCGGCTACCCGGCGGTCGCGGAGCGGTTCGCCGACGCCGGCTACGCGGCGTTCTGCTTCGACTACCGCGAGTTCGGCGCCTCGGACGGCGACTCGCAGGCGGTCCACCCCGCGGACCAGCGCGCCGACTACGCGGCCGCGATCGACCGCGTCCGCCGCGTCGACGCCGTCGGGCGCGGACTCGTGCTCTGGGGCGCGTCGCTGTCGGCGGCGCACGTCCTCGCGCTCGCCGCGGAGCGCGCCGACGTCGACGCCGTGATCGGCGCGGTCCCGATGCTCGACGGCCGCGCGATCGCCCGACGCCGAGGCGCGAAGTACCTCGCGCGCTCTGGGATCGCCGGGCTCCGCGACCTGGTCGGTCACCGGTTCGGTCGCGGCCGGAGCGTCCCGATCGTGGGCGGTACCGAGGAGCTCGCGGCGATCACTGAGCCGGGGACGAAACGGAAGTACCTGGACCTGGTCGACCGCGAGTCGACGTGGCGCAACGAGACGCCGGCGCGGTCGCTGCTGCGGGTCGCGAACTACCGACCCGTCGGGCGGCTCGACGAGATCCGGGCGCCGACCCTCCTCTTGGCCGGGACCGACGACGCAATCGTGGACAGCGAGGCTGTCGTCGACGCCGGCGAGTCGCTCTCGCGCGGGACGGTCGTCACCATGCCCGCGGACCACTTCTCCCCGCTCGGCGAGGACTTCGAGCCGGCGGTCGGGCACCAGCTGTCGTTCCTGCGGGACGCGCTCGAGTAGGGGTCGACGCGGGTTCCGCCGCGCGCGCCGTTTTAAGTGTCGGCGGCGCGGATCCGCAACCATGACCACAGTCGCGCTGTTGAGCGTCGCGCCGGTGATCGAGGACAGCATGGCGAGCGAGGTCGCGAAGGCGGTCGCCGCGCTCGACGCGTTCGACGTGAGCTACGAGACGAACCCGATGGGGACCGTGATCGAGGCCGACGACGCCGAGACGGTGTTCGCCGCCGCCGCGGCCGCCCACGACGCCGTCGACGGCGACCGCGTCTCGACGGTGCTGAAGATCGACGACAAGCGGACCGCGGAGACGACCGCGGACCGGAAGGTCGAAGCGGTCGAGCAGGAGCTCGGCCGAGAGGCGAAGCGAGAGCGCTGACGGAGTCCCGGGTTCGATCGCGAGCGACTGCGATCCGCAGCGACCGAGCGCCGCCCGATCGCGGTTTTGTATTCGTTAGTGGTATTAACCATTAATCACACGTGTGGGTATGGCGATACTGGTCACCGGAAGCAGTCGCGGAATCGGGCGGTCAATCGCGGTCGAGTTCGCCGAGCGCGACGTCGTCGTCAACTACCGGTCGGACGAGGAGGCCGCGGACGAGACGGCGGAGCGGGTCCGCGAGGCGGGCGGAGAGGCCGTCACCGTGCGGGCCGACATCTCCGAGTCCGCGGCCGCGGACCGACTCGTCGAGACCGCCGTCGACGCGTTCGACTCGCTAGACGCGGTCGTCAACAACGCCGGGATCACGCGCCCGAACCGGCTGGAAGAGACGACCGACGCCGAGTGGGAGTCGGTGATCGACACCAACCTCTCCGGGGCGTTCCGCGTCACCCGCGCGGCGGCGCCGCACCTCAGGGCGGCCGGGGGCGATCTCGTCTTCCTTTCCAGCGTCGGCGGCACGCTCGGGACGGTGGACGCCAGCTACGCCGCGAGCAAGGCCGGGGTTCACGGGCTGACGCGCGCGCTCGCTCGGGAGCTCGGCCCGGACGGCGTGCAGGTCAACGCGGTCGCGCCCGGTCCCGTCGAGACCGACCTCAACGACGTCATCCTCGACTACCTCGAAGGGATCGAGTTTCGCGGCCACGAGAACGTCGACACCCACCTCCCCGAGTACGCCTGCGAGCCGGCGGACGTGGCCCACTCCGTCCGCTACCTGATCGACAACGAGTACGTCCACGGCGAGGTGCTGGAAGTCGACGGCGGAATGCACCTCTGAGCGGGCCGGAACCGCCCCGTCCTACGCGGCGTCCACCTCGACCTCACCGCCGGCCGTCGCGTCGCCGGCGGGGTTCTCGACCGTCACGTCGACGGTCGTCGTGCGCACGACGGTCGCCTCGTCGCCGCCGCCGACGACGTCCGCGCGGAACACGACGTCGAGGGTCGTCGTCGCGCTCTCGCCGCCGGCCAAGTTCGGGTCACCGAGCGACTCGCTCGTCACCGCGTCGCCGCGGGCGGTCGCGTCGGCGCGCTCGAACCGGGCGGTGAGGCCGCCGTCGACCGCCGCGAAGTCGGGCGCCGTCCCGTCCGGTTTCCCGCCGTCGGCGCTCCCCACCGCCGCGACGTCGCCGGGCGTCGCGTCCGGGTCTGACGCGGTCAGCGTCTCCCGGTACACCTCGTCGACGCCGGCGTCGCTCCCGACGGCGAGCACGAGCGTCACGCGCTCGACGCCGGCGGAGAAGTCGGTCCACGACACGTCGAGGGCGGGCGAGAGGTAGACGGAGTCGATCCGCCCGTCGTTGCTGGTGACGGTCGGCGCGTCGCCCGCCTCGAAGGCGGCGGGGTCGCCGTCGACCGCGGCCGCCGGCTCGCTCGACGCCGCGAGCGCGCCGAGCCCGGCGAGGCCGCCACCGGCGACGGCGGCGACGCCGCCGAGCAGGGATCGTCTCGAGACCGCGTCGGACGAGCTATCGTTCCGCGAGTGGTCGCTCATCTCGGTGCGACGTGGCCGCGGCATCCGGTATAAGCGGCCGGCAACGAAAGCGCTCGCCGGGAAGAGAAGGTCGGCCGCGAAAGCGCTCGGCGGCGGGCGGAGACCGCCGCTACCCCTTGATGTTGCAGACGGGGAAGGTCCGCGCGACCTTGTCGCCGATCCCGAGCGCGTCGCTCACGCGGATCACCTCGTCGATGTCCTTGTAGACGCCCGGGGCCTCCTCGGCGATGGTCGCGCCCGACTGCGCCTTCACGTAGATCTGCTGGCCGTCCTCGAGGTCGTCCTGCACGTCGCCGCCCCAGAACTCCTGTTTCGCTTGCGTCCGGCTCATCAGCCGGCCGGCGCCGTGGGCGGTGGAGCCGAACGACACCGACATCGACTCCGCGCCGCCGCGGAGCACGTACGAGCCGGCGCCCATGCTCCCGGGGATGATCACGGGCTGGCCCACCTCGCGGTACGTCTCGGGCACGTCCTCGTGGCCCGCGGGGAACGCGCGCGTGGCGCCCTTGCGGTGGACGTACAGCTCTCGATCCGCGCGGTCCACGGCCTCGTCGCCGACCGCGGGGCGCCCGTCGGCGTCGACGCCGACGTCGTGGGTCTCCTTCTTCGCGATGTTGTGCGCGACGTCGTAGAGGAGCTCCATCCCGAGGTCCTCGATCGGATCGGCGTCGAACACCTCGCCGAACGTCTCGCGGGCCTGGTGGGTGATCAGCTGGCGGTTCACCCACGCGAAGTTGATGCACGCCCCCATCGCGCCGTAGTACTCCTCGGCCAGCGCCGAGCCGGCGGGCGCGGCCGCGAGCTCCTTGTCCGGCAGGGAGTCGAGGAGGTCGCCGTGCTCCTTCTCGATCCGCCGCAGGTAGTCGTTGCAGGTCTGGTGGCCGAGTCCGCGGCTCCCGCAGTGGATCAGGACGACGATCCCGTCCTCGGTGAGCCCGTACGCCTCGGCGACCTCGGGCAGGAACACGTCCGTGACGCGCTGGACCTCCAGGAAGTGGTTCCCCGACCCGAGCGAGCCCATCTGGTTGCGCCCGCGGTCCATCGCCTTCTGGGAGACGTACTCCGGCCGGGCGTCGGGCCGCCGCCCCTCGTCCTCGCAGCGCGCGAGGTCGCTCTCGATCCCGTACCCCCGCTCGACGGCCCACTCGACGCCGCGCTCCAATGCGCCCTCGATCGCGTCGGCGTCGCCGCCGATCACGCCGCCGCCCCCGAGCCCGGAGGGGATCGCCTCGAAGAGGGCGTCGACGAGCTCGGACTCCCGGCCGCGCACGTCGTCGTAGGTGAGATTAGTTTTTACCATTCTCACGCCGCAATTTATGTCGTAGCCGACCGCTCCGGGCGAGATACAGCCGGTCCGGGCGTCGATCGCGCCGACGCCGCCGACGGGGAAGCCGTACCCCTGGTGGCCGTCGGGCATACAGAGGGCGGGCTCGGCCATCCCCGGGAGGTGCGTCGCGTTCTTCAGCTGCTGGAGCGAGTCGTCGTCGCCGATCTCCTCCAGCAGCGACTCGCTGGCGAGGACCCGCGCGGGGACGTTCATGTCGCCCTCTCGGAGGATCTCCCAGACGTGGTCGCGCACCTTCTCCAGTCGGATCCCGTCGAACTCGCGCGTTGTCATACCCCGGCGTTCGGCGCGCGGGGGCAAGGGCGTTGCGAGAGGCGGGCGCGACGCCGGCGGCGGTGCGGCGGTCGCCCCGCTACCGGTCGACCGGATCGAACGGCAGCCAACCGATCGCGCCCTCCGCGAGCGTGAGCGCGGCGAAGACGCGGCCGAGCACGAGCCCGTAGATCAGGTGCGCGACGGCGATCACCGCGCCGAACTCGAAGCTCGCCGTGAGGCCGGGGAACGGCAGCGTGGGGACCGGCAGCGACGTCGCCCCCTCCAGCGCGATCGCGGTCGGCAACAGCAGTCCGCCGGTGATCACCCCGAGCAGCGCCGAGTGGACGACGCCGAGCGAGAGGCACCCCCCGACGTCGGCGCGGAGGTCGTCGAAGAAGGACCGGTCGAAGACCGCGACGAACAGGGCGCCGAAGAGGGCGCTGTTGAACAGGTGGACCGCCCAGCCGCCGAGGGCCGTCTCGACGCCGACGAGCGCGCCGATCGTCGGCATCAGTCCCAGCGCTCCGTGTAACACCACGCCCATCGCCACGCCGGCGACGAGACCGCCGAGCGCGCCCGCGCCCCAGCGGCGGTCGGTCGTCCCCGTGTCGTCCGTCCGTGACATACGGTAACAACGCTCTCGACACGGATAATCGTTTTCACGGATCGGTTCCTCTCGGGTGTCTATCTCCCCTTAGACGTCGAAGACGACGTACGCGTACCACTCGTCGCTCCGCCGTTCGAGGGTCATCTCGGAGTAGGTGACCGCCTTGATCTCGCGAGCCGCGACGTCGCCGAGCGGGACCCCGCGGGCCGTCGCCTCGACGGTCCACCCGTCGGGGTCGGCGGTCGCGTCGTCATCGTCCGCCGTCGAGTCGGCCGTCGCGTCGTCGCCGTCCGCCGCCGAACCGTTCGGCCCCGAGACCGAACACCGGTGGTCGGCGGGGAGGACGAGCCGCACGTCGCGCTCGTAGATCAGCCGGTCGAGGTAGTCGAACAGCAGCGCCTCGCGGCCCTCGGCGCGCACGGTCAGCGAGAAGCGCTCGCCGGTCTCCGGGACCGCCTCGCAGCTCGCGGCCGTGAGCCCGTCGGCGACGGCCTCGAACAGCCCCGCGAGGGTCGGCGCGGTCGCCTCGACCGCCACGTCGGCGGTGTGGTCGCGGAGCGCGAAGCTCACGAGCGGTCACCCGGGCCGTCGTCGGGCGTGATCCGCTCGTCGCTCCGCCCGCCCCGGTCGTCGCCCGAATGGTCGCTCGCCCGGTCAGTCTCCTCGTCCGGGCGCTTCGCGGCGTCCGACGTCGGGGAGTGGTACGAGCCGATCCGCCCGCCCTGGCCGGCGTCGCGTATCTGCGACGGCGACACGCCGTCGGCGTCGGCCGCGGCGCGTTCCAGGGCGACGCCGCTCGTCACGAGCGCCCGGATCCCCTGCTCCACGCTCAGGTCGACGTCGACGATCCGCCGCTCGGGGACGAACAGGACGTGCCCGCCCATCACCGGGTTCGGGGCCATCGGCATGAACAGCGTCCGCATCTCCCCGCTCTCGGCCGGGCCGGCGACCGCGTCCGGCGTGTCGCTCGTGACGAACGCGAGGGTGTACACGTCCTCGGTCGGGAACTCGACGAGGACCACCTCCCGAAAGTTCCCGCCGTCCGACTCCAGCATGGCGTCGCTCATCTGTCGGAACCCCTGATAGACGGAGCCGACGCCCGGAATCTGCTCGATCGCGTAGTCGGCGTAGTCGACCGCGAGCTCGCCGTACCGCGTCGACTCGACGGCGACGCCGATGAGGAGGATCGACCCGACGAACACGACGGGCGTCGCGACCTCGATGGCGACCTCCCGGCCCATCGGGAGCGTCGACCGCGGCAACAGCGGCAGGATCGCCGTGGAGAAGGCGTCCAGGTAGTCGTAGATCGCGTTGAACACGAACCCCAGCACCGCGAGCGTGATGACGGAGGGGACGATGACGGCGACGCCGGTCAGCAGCGCCCGCCTGAGGCGCCCTCGGTTCGGCGGGGACTCGACAGCCATTGTCGGCACCACGAACGAACCGGACAAAACGCTTCCGTCGACGGGCGCTCTCGGAGGGATCGCCTCGGAGCG
>NZ_NHPE01000046.1:0-26637 GCF_002252895.1 Halorubrum sp. Eb13
ACCCGCCCGCCGGGCGGGACTTCCCCGCCGCGGCGAAGACGCGTTCGACGAACGCGTCCCGGACGCCCTCGTTCTCGAAGAGCCCGTGGAGGTACGTTCCGAGCGCCCGGTCGGTCGCCGCGCTCTCCGGGCCCAGCGGGGAGGCGACCGACGCGGTCGGCGTCGACCGACCCATGTGGATCTCGTAGCCGGTCGCGGTCCCCGCGGCGCCCGCGAGCGGACCGACCCCCTCGACCGACCGCGTCACGCGCTCCACGCGCTTCTCCGTCTCGAAGCGCGTCTCGACCGGGAGGACGCCGACCCCCTCGACCTCGGTCCGCTCCCCGGTCCCCTCGACCCCGGCGTTCGTCAGCCGCTCGCCGAGGAGCTGGTAGCCGCCGCAGAGGCCGACGATCGGGCCCGCGAACCCGCGGAGCGCGTCGTCGAAGCCGGCGTCGCGGAGCGCGAGCAGGTCGTCGACGGTGTTCTTCGAGCCGGGGAGGACGACCGCGTCGGCGCCGTCGAGGGGGGAGCCGGTCCCGCCGCGGGAGGCGTCGAGCGGGACGTACGCCACCCGAACCCCCGGCTCGCGCGCCAGCGGCTCCAGGTCGGTGAAGTTCGAGATCCGCGGGAGCCGCGGGACGGCGATCCGGACCGCGTCGCCGTCGGCGACCCCGTCGTCGGCCCCGAGGACGCCGGGCTCACCGCCGTCTCGACCCTCGGTCCGATCGGGGAGGGAGAGACTGTCCTCCGCGGGGAGGCCGGGGTCGTCGTGCGGGACCACGCCGACGATCGGGACGCCCGTCCGGTCCTCGATCTCGGCGATGCCGGGCTCTAAGAGGGCGGGGTCGCCGCGGAACTTCGTGATGACCGCGCCGACGACGCGCTCGCGGACGTCGTCCGGCAGGAGTTCGAGGGTGCCGTAGAGGCTCGCGAAGGCGCCGCCGCGCTCGATGTCGACCGCGATCACGATTCTGGCGTCGGCGAAGCGGGCGCACTCGACGTTCGCGAGGTCCCGGTCGTGGAGGTTGATCTCGGCGATGCTGCCCGCCCCCTCCGCGACGACCACGTCGTGGTCGGCCGCCAGTCGGCGGTGCGCCGCGACCGCCGCCTCGCGGGCGGCCTCCCAGTGCGACTCGTAGTACTCGCCGGCCGCGTAGTGGCCGACCGCCTCGCCGTCGACGATCAGCTGGCTCTCGCCGTCGCCGCGCGGCTTGAGCAGCACGGGGTTCATGTCGGTCGTCGCCGGGACCCGGGCGGCCCGGGCCTGCACGTGCTGGGAGACGCCGATCTCGCCCCACTCGCCGTCCGGCGCCAAGGCGACCCAGGCGTTGTTGCTCATGTTCTGCGCCTTGTACGGCGCCACCGAGACCCCGTTCCGCGCGAGGTGCCGGCAGAGCCCGGCCGCCAGCGTGCTCTTGCCGGCGTGGCTCGCCGTGCCGGCGATCAGGACCGTCTCGGCGTCGGGGTCGGTCATCCGGGTCGGAAGTCGGCGGTCACGTCAGTACTCCGTCCCCCGCCGCGCCCGGTGTCCCGCGTCGAAGGGGTGCGCCACCTTCCGGACGTTCGTGATCAGGTCGGCGACGCCGTCCAGGTACGCCGGCTCCGCGTGGCTCCCGGTGAGGACGAGCTCGAGCCCGTCCGGCTTCGACTCCGCGAGCGCGACCACGTCCCCAGGGTCGACGAGGCCGCGGTCGGCCGCGTACAGCAGCTCGTCGACGATCAGCATGTGGACCCCGTCGTCGGGGTCGCCGTCGAGCGGGAGCGGCGCCGTCAGGTCCGCGTCGGCGGCGCCGGCGACGAGCGCCTCGGCGCGCTCGAAGGCGGCCGCGGCCTTCGCCTCGTGCTCGCCGTCCGCGGAGCCGTCGAGCAGTCCGTGCCAGCCGTAGTGGCCGGCGTTCTCGTAGGTGAACCCCGGCATCGCGGCGATCGCGTTGTACTCGCCCCTGACGCCCTCGACGCTGTCCGCGCCCCCCTTCATGAGCTGGAGCATGTGGACGCGGTAGCCGTGCCCCGCGGCCCGGAACCCCATCCCCATCGCCGCCGTCGTCTTCCCCTTCCCGTCGCCCCACCAGGCCTGCACGAGCCCGAACTCCTCGGGCGCGGCCGGCTCGATCGGCTCCGGTTCGGGGGCCGTGCCGCCGCCGGGAGTCCGGGACGCCGGGTGCTCGGCCGCCGATTCGTCGCCGTCGGTCGGTTCCTCGTCGGTCGATACGTCCGCGTCGCCGTCGGTGTCTGTGTCGTCGTGTGTCATGGGTCGAAGACCTCCGCCCGCTCGTCGGCGACGACGCCGTGTTCGGCGTCGCCGGCCGGACCGGGCAGGTCGCCGTCCGGGTACCGCGACCGCAGGCTCGCGCGCACCGCGTCCCGGACGCAGGCGCGGGCCGCCGCGCCGACCGGCGTGGCGCTGCCCGAGAACGCCGCCGGCTCCCCGTTCGGGTCGTCGGCGACCGCGACCGCGTCGCTCGTCGTGCCCGGCACGCCCGCGGTCGCGAGCAGGGTCGCCGCCTTCGCCTCGGCCGCGACGGAGACGAGGTTCGCGGCGGCGCCGGGCGCGAGCCGCCGGGTGGTCCCGACGATCAGGTTGACCGTGCCGGGTCGCGGGCGGTCCTCGGTCGCCGCCTCGGGCTCGCGCTCCCGAGCGCCGTCCCCGGGCTCTCCCTCCGGGTCCATCGGGAGCATCGCCGGGTTCGAGAGCCCGACGGTCGCGTACGCGACGACCGGCCCGCGCCGCGCGCCGCGGGCGTGCTCCATCGCGACGCCGGTGAACAGGGTCGGCGGGTCGCCGTCGCGCCCCGCGTCGCTCTCGCCGTCCCGTCTCGCGTCGTCCTCGGTTTCGAACCCCGCCCGCGCCAGCCGCTCGTCGCGGTACGCGCCGAGGTCGGTGCGCTCGAACCCCTCGGGAACGGTGACGTTGTACGCGGCGTCCGTCCGCGACCGCCCGCCGTTCCACCCGGTCGAGAGCCAGCGCGTCCCCGGGCGTCGGAGGCGGAGGACGCCGTCGCGCACGGTCGCCTCAAACATCGTCGCCCTCCGGATCGGTCGTCGTGTCGTCGGTCGCCGCCGCGTCGGCCGTGTCGTCGGCCGCCGCCGCCTCGGCCGTGTCGTCGGTCGCCACCGCGTCGGCCGTCTCCGCGTCGCCGACGCCCAGCGCCGCCAGCAGCCGGTCGTTCTCGGCCGGCCGGCGCACCGCGACCCTGACGTGCGAGCCGAGCCCGCGGAAGGTGGTCGCGTCCCGGACCGCGACCCCACGCTCGCGGGCCGTCGCGACGACCGCCTCGGCCGACCGACCGGTCGCCCCCACATCGACCAGCAGGAACGGCGCGTCCGAGGGGGAGACGTCGTAGCGCTCGGCGAGGGCCTCGCCCATCCGGGCCCGCTCGGTGCGGACGCGCTCGCGGGTCTCGATTATAAACTCCTCCCGCCGCATGCAGTACGCGCCGGTCGCGAGCGCCGGGGCGCTCAGGTTCCACGGGCGGCGGGCGTTCGACAGCGCCGCGCCGACCTCGCCGGTCGCGACCGCGAACCCGGTCCGGATCCCGGGGAGGCCGAACAGCTTCGTCAGCGACCGGGCGACGACGACCCCCTCCGTCCCCGCGAGCGACGGGCGGTCCGTGAACCCGAGGAACGCCTCGTCGACGAGCAGGAGCGTGTCGGCCTCGCGGCACCGCGTCGCGAACCGCTCCAGCGCCGCGCGGTCGTACGCGTCCCCGGTCGGGTTGTTCGGGGTACAGACGACGGCGAGCGCGTGGTCGCTCGGGTCGGCGTCGAGGACCTCGGCCGCCGAGACGAACGCGGGTTCGCCGCCCTCCAGCCGGACTTCGCGGGCGTACTCGCCGAAGCTCGGCGCCGGGACGAGGGCGGTGTCGCCCGGGTCGACCGCGAGCGCGACCGCCGCGCGGATCGCAGCGAGCCCGCCGGGCGCCGGGATCACGGCCTCGGGGTCGCAGCCGACGTAGCCGGCCGCGGCCTCGCGGAACGCCGCCGGCGGCTCCGCGGGGTACGACTTGGCGTCGGCGAACGCCTCGCGGTAGACCGCCTCGACGCCCTCCGGGACCTCCGGGTTGGTGTTCGCCGAGAAGTCCAACAGATCGGGGTCGTCGCTGCTCCCGTGGGGCGCGCGGTCGAGGTCGATCGCGGTGTCGAGGTTCATGGGTTCTGGTTCAGTCGTCGGCCTCCCGGTCGTCCGCCTCCCCGTCGGCGAGGAGCCGCTCGGCGACCCGCACGTCCGACGGGTAGTTGACGTTGACGGCGAGCCGCGCGTCCTCGGTGACGTGGACGGCGGCGTCGGCGCTCTCGTCGTCGCTTCCGGTCCCGCCGCTCCCCCCGACGACGTTGATCCCCGCGGGGACGACCTCGCGGCCGTCGACCTCGGTCGCCGCGTCGGCGCTGACGCCGAGCTCCCGCTTCCGCGACGCCGGGACGCAGACGGTGAGCGACGCCGGCGCGTCGTCGTCGCCGGCGGCTCTGGCGGCGTCGATCGCGCCGTTCACGGCCGCGGCGTCCACGAGCGGGAGGTCGGCGGCGACGGTCAGGAGGGGCGCTCCGCCCGGCCCGACCGACTCCATCGCGTACTGCAGGTCGGCGACGTAGCCGTCGCCCGGCGCGTCGATCACGCGGAGTCCCGGGCGCTCGTCGGCGAGATGCGCGCGCGTCGCCGGCGCGTGCGGCGAGACGACCGCGTGCACCGCCTCGACGCGGCTCTCGGCGAGCGCGTCGAGCGCCCGGTCGACCATCGGCCGCCCCGCGACCGGAGTCAGGGGTTTCTCCGCCACGCCGCCGAGGCGGGTGCCGCGGCCGCCGCACATCAGAAGCGCGTCCACGCGATCACCCCCGCGTGCAGCGCGGCGACCCGCGCGAGTTCGTTCGTCGCGCCCAGCACGTCGCCGGAGACGCCGCCGAGCCGCCGCCGGGACCACCGGCGGAGCAGCGCCGCCGTCGCCAGCGCGGCGAGGAGCGCGGCGACCCCCGGGAGGACCCGCGGCCACGCGAGGAGCGCGGCGGGCGCGGCGAGCGCGAGGACGGGGAGCGCCGCCCCGGGGCCGACCCCGTCCGCGAGCGCGGACCCGAGCCCCTCGTGGGCCGCGTCGCCGACGCAGACGAGCGCCGCGGTCGCGGCCTTCGCGCCCACCTCGGCGGCGACGACGATTCCGGCGGCGACGAGCGGTCCGCCCGCACCCGGTGCCCCGGACGCCCCGACCAGCCCGAGCGCGGCGGTCGCCAGCCCGAGGACGACGGCGACGAGCGCGACCGTCCCGCCGACGCCGAGCGCGGAGTCTTTCAGGACCTCTCGGCGCTCCGCGGGACCGCCGTGGACGACCGCCGCGTCGCCGAGGTCGGCGACCCCGTCGAGGTGGGTGATCCCGGTCACGGCGTAGACGGCGAGGGGGAACGCCAGCGCGACCGTCGGCGCGGGTGCGGGCGCGAGCAGGGGAAGCGAGACGGTCGCGCCGACGAGGTAGCCGACGGCCGGGAGCGTCCACGGCGCCCCCGAGAACGCCTCCCACGCCGCCTCGCTCCGACCGACCGGGACCCGCGTGAGGAAGCCGAGCGCGCCCCGGAGCGCGGCCGCGGTCATCCGACCACCCCCGCGGAGGAGAGGAGGCCGTCGCTCGGCAGCAGCCACCCGACCGCGAGCAGCCACCCCGTCGCCCCCGCGACGGCGACGCCGCCGGCGACGCCGACGAGCCGGACCGCCCGCTCCGCGTCGGCGACGCTCGGCGACGCGGCGGCCGGATTGAGCGCGTAGTGACCCGGCTTCGCCAGCCGCACGTCGAGCGCGGCCGCGGCGGTCGCCATCGGCCACCCGGAGTTGGGCGATCCCGGCTCGCGCGCCCACGAGCGGGCCCGCGAGAGCGTCCCGACCGACCCGGCCGCGATAGCGAGACAGGCCGCGGCCGCGCGGGCCGGGAGGTACATGACGGCGTCGTCGAGCCGGGCGCTCGCCCGGCCGACCGGCTTCGACCGGTAGCCGAGCATCGAGTCGAGCGTGTTCACGGCCTTCACCCACGCCGCGCCGGCGACCCCCGCGGCGAGCGGGAGGGCCGACGCCGGGGCGACCGCCAGCCCGACCGTCGCGCCGCCCGCGAACCCCGCGAGCGGCGCGACGAACCCGTCGGCGAGGTTCTCGGCCGCGCTCTCGACCGCCGCGCTCCGGAGCGCCGCCGGCGAGAGGTCGGTCGCGTCGCGCCCCACGAGCGCCCGGATCGACTCGCGGGCCGCCTCCGGATCGCTCTCGGTCAGCGCGACCACCTCCGCGGTGACCTCGCGGAGCATCCGGAGGCTGACGAGCGGGAAGAGGAGCGCGCCGGCGACCGGGACGCCGAGAACGGGGAGGACGGCGGCGGCCCACACGGCCCCGCCCCCGACGACCGCGGCGAGGAGCGGGAGGCCGACCGCGGCCGCGACGCCGACCGGCCGCGGGCGCGACCACGACCGGTCGACCGGTTCGACGACCGAGCCGAATAGCGCGACCGGGTGGACCCGGCCCGGCGGCTCCGCGACCGCGAGGTCGAGCGCGACCGCGATCGCCAGCGCGGCGAGGGCCGGGAAGACGACGGCGACGCCGAGGGGCGCGGAGAGCGACATCGCGGTCAGAGCCCGTCGAGGAACGCGTCGAACGCCCCGCTCTCCGGGTGGACGTGACAGTACGTTCCGAGCGTTCGGTGTTCGGTCAGGCCGTCGTGCTCCCCGTCGATCCCGGTCCCGCGCTCCACGTCGAAGGCGAACCTGGCGTCGCCAGCGACGTCGGCGTCGGAGTAGTGGAACTCGTGGCCCCGGAGGGCGTCGCCCGCCGACGCGGTCGGCGCGTCCCGCCGCGCCCGCAGTTCGACGTGGTCGAGCGCCTGATAGCGGTCTCGCATCGCCACGTCGGCCGGGAGGACGCCCGCCATCGCGTGCGTCTCGCCCTCGACGGTCGTCAACGACTCGGCGAGCGCCATCAGCCCGCCGCACTCGCCGAGCACGGGGACTCCCTCCGCGGCCGCGGCCGCGATATCGGCGAGCGCCGGGCCCTCCGCGAGGGCCGCGGCGTGCAGTTCCGGGTAGCCGCCGGGGAGGTAGACGCCGTCGCAGGGCGGGAGTGGGTCGCCCGCGACCGGCGCGAACGGCTCGACGGTCGCCCGCTCGCGCAGGCGCTCGACCGTCGCCGGGTACGCGAACCGGAAGGCCTCGTCGCGGGCGACCGCGACGCGGGGGCGGTCGCCGGGCGGTGCCGCCCTCTCGCTCGGTTCGGCGACTCCCGCCGGCTCCCGCGCGACGTCGAGCAGCCGCTCGACTCGGAGCCCCTCCGCGGCCGCGTCGAGCGCGTCGTCGGGGACCGGCGACTCGTCGCCCATGTGGAGCCCGAGGTGTCGCTCGGGGACGTCCAGGTTGTCGTTCGGCGGGATCCGTCCGAGGTAGGTCAGCTCGTCCGGGAGCGCCTCGCGGATCCCGTTTTCGTGGCGCCCGCCGTGTGCGCGCTGGGCGATCACCCCCGCGACGTCGACGTCGCGGCCGGCGCGCTCGGCGTACGCCCGGAAGCCGAGCGCGGTCGCGGCGACGCTCTCCATCCCCGCGCTCGCGTCGACGACGAGGGCGACCGGCAGGTCGAGCGCCTCGGCGACGGCGGCCGTGCTCGACCCGTCGCCGTCGTACAGTCCCATCACGCCCTCGACGACGCAGACGTCGCCCTCGCCGCGGGCGTAGTTCCGACGGAGCCCGCCTTCGCCCTGCAGCCACAGGTCGAGCGTGCGCGAGGGGCGTCCCGCGACGCGCTCGTGGTGGCTCGGGTCGATGAAGTCGGGGCCGGCCTTCGCCGGCTGGACAGCGTGCCCCGCACCGTCGAGCGCGCGGATCGCGGCGAGCGTCGCGACGGTCTTGCCGACGCCGGAGGCGACGCCGCCGAGGACGACGCCCTTCACGGCGCACCCTCTGCGGTCGATTCGCCGTCGCGCTCGGCGAGCAGTCGGTCGGTCACGGCGGCGACGCGCTCGCGCAGGGCGATATCCGAGACGCCCGCGCGCTTGGCGAGCGCCAGCGCGCCGCCCATCCCGACGCCCTCCTTCGCCTCGCCGCGGGCGTACGCCCGCATCGCCGGGCGGTCGCTCGCGTCGAAGCCGGGGTCGGTCGCGGTCAGCGCCAGGTCGAGGTCGTCGGCGAGCGCCGCGACGTCCGCCGTCGGGTCGTCGGCGACGAACGCGGTCGTCGCCAGCGGGAGCCGCCGCTCGATCCCCGCGTGCCGCGCCAGCGCGGCGACCGTCGCCAGCTGGGTGCCGCCCGCCAGCGTCACGTCGATCCCGCGTTCGGCCGCGCCGACGACGAGGCCGGCCGCCGCCGCGAGCACGGGGTCGCCCATCAGCCGGACCGCGTCGAGGGGGTCGCCCGCGGCGTCGCCCGGGTCGAGGCCGCTCGCGGCCAGTCCCTCCTCGACGACCGCGCGCTTCCGCGCCAGCGGGTTCGCCGCCAGCGACGAGGAGACGACCGGGCGCTCGCCGAGCGCGGTCAGGACGCCGAGCGCGGTCGTCGTGCCGCCGGGGACCGTCTCGGCGACGAGGAGCTCGGCGGGATCGCCGCCGCCGTCCGCGGCGGCGCCGCCAGCTCCGTCTCCGTTTCCGTCTCCGCCCACGCCGGCGATCGTCCCCGCCAGCCCGCGCGCCCGCTCGAAGACCGCCGCCGCGTCCGGCACGGGCTCGGCGGTCCGGACGTCGCCGCCGGGCGTCGCGTCGGCGTCGCGGACGGCCGCCCCCGCCGGCGCGGTCGGCACGGCGAGGCCGGCGTCGACGCCGACGAAGTCGACGCCGACCAGCTCCCGGACCGCCCGGGTGACGACCGCGGGCGTCGGGCAGCCGGACGGGCTGACCGGCACCGGCGAGTCGGGCCCGGGTCGACCGTCGGCGACGATCTCCAGGTCGGCGCTGGGCGTGTGCCGCCGGAGCGTCGGGTCGGCGCCCGCGGCGCTGATACCGTCGATCGCGGCCGTCTCGGTCGCGCCCGCGACGACGACGAGGGTCGGGTCGCTCACGCGGCGCACCCCGCGGCTCCCGCCGGTCGAACCCCTGTGCCGGTCGCGGTGTCGATGATGACCACTAGCGGTTGGTTAGCACAAGTCGACTTTAATCGATCGGCTACCGACGGGGGCGTCGACCGAGCGGCCGTCGCTCAGGACGGGGTCCCGCCGGCGGCCGGGGCGCTCGACGCTCGGTCCGACCGGGCCGCCCGCGGCCGCTCGAACCGCAGGCGGATCACGCTCCCCTCCGGCTCGTTCTCCTCGAACCGGATCCGACCGCCGGACTCGCTGACGATCCAGTTGACGAGCCACAGTCCGAGACCGCTCGCGTGTTCGAGCGGCGTCTCGTACCCTCGCTCGAAGACCTCGCGCTCGCCGGCGGGGATACCCGGGCCGTTGTCGGCGATTCGAACGCCGACGAGATCGGTTCCCGGTCGATCGCCGTCGAGCGACTCGATCGCGACCCGCGGCGTCTCCTTGTCGTTGTGTTCGACGGCGTTCTCGATCACGTTCCGCAGCGCTGACTCCACCAGCGGGTGCGCCCGAACGACCAGTTCGTCGGGGAGCGACACGTCGATGTCCGCCTCCGGGTGCTCCCGCGCGACCTGCTCGCAGCTCGTCTCGGCCAGCGACGCGACGTCGACGGGCTCGGTCTCCACGTCGCCCTCCTGTAACAGACGCTCGATCTCCCTCGCTTGGTCCCCCATCTTCACGAGCTCGGCCGACTGCTCTTGGACCATGCGCGCCCGTTCGGCGTCGTCGAGGTCCTCGGCGAGCAGTTCGGCGTGACCGTGGATCAGGTTCGCGTTCGTTCGAATGTCATGACGTAGCACGCGGTTGAGCACGCCGAGCTGACGGCTCAACTGAGACGACGTCTCCCGGGCGACGCGCTGCCGGCTGTCGTAGAAGCCGACGACGAACCCGACCGCGGCGCCGCCCGACGCGGCGTTCACGAAGACGTAGATCTGGTGGCTCATCTCAACGCCCTCCCCGTGCTGGTACACCGTCATCAGGGCGGTCTGGCCGGCCAGGGCGACGGCGCCGAGCGCGCACCACCCCGCCACGCGGAGCACGTGTCTCCCGTCCGTCCCCCGTCGCCGGAGCCAGAGACCGCCGACGAAGACGCCGAGGCCGAAGAGCATCGGAATGAGGATCCCGGACAGGAACGTCTGGAGGCTCTCCCGGTCGCCCGCCGCGTGCGCCACGTGGAGGGCGACCAACCCGACGCCGATTCCAAGAATGAGAAAGAGCCTGACGCGGGCCTTGGCCGACTCGGAGAGATGCATACGGTGGTAAATCGTCGAATCCTACAAGATCGCTCCCCCGAGGTTCTCACGGCTGATATCTCTCTCCGACATCGGCGCCGCCGCGGTCGAACGCGGGCCCGCCGGACCGCCGGCCCGGTCACAGCTCGTCGGCCGTGCTCACGTGCATTCCGACGAAGCGCCACTCGCCGTCCCGGCGTTCGAGCGCGCCGCTCCAGCGCGTCTCGAACGCGCGTCGGTCGCCCGTCTCCGCGTCGGTCCAGGCCATCGACACGTCGTCGCTGAACCACGCGCGGCGGTCGCGCTCGGTGACGCGGAGCGCGCGACTCGTCACCGTCCAGTCGGTCGTCGTCTCGGTCTGTCGCCGGAGCCCCGCGCGGATCTCGTCGCCGCCGACCAGGCGCTCGGAGATCCCGAACTTCACGAGCGCGTCGTCGCCGGACCCGGACTCCGCGAAGTACGGGCCGAGCGGTTCGCCCGCGCGAAGCGCGTCGTAGTAGCTCTCGATCCGTCGGCGCGCGTTCATACCGATCGGTTGGGATTCGTCGGAGAAAAACCCGTTCGGACGTCGTCGCTCTCGACCCGCGTTTCGATCGACCGAGAACCCTCGTGTGCCTTCTTATAACAGCCCTGTGTGTCGGTGACTCATGACACAGTACGACGCGCTGCTGGGGACCGAAATGGACGACGCCGCGATCGACGACCTGCTGACAGAGGCCGGTGTCGGCGTGCTGTCGACGAGCGCCGACGGCGTGCCGTACGGCGTTCCGCTGTCGTTCGGGTACGACGGGGACGGCACCCTCTACTTCGTCTTTCTCGGCGGGACCAGCGAACTCCGAAAGGAGACCTACGCGGCGCAGTCGGACGTCGCGAGCTTCGCCGTCTTCGACGTCGCCCCCGACGGCTCGTGGCGAAGCGTGATCGCCGCCGGCCCGATCGATCGCATCGCGAGCGAGGAGTGGGACGCGGCGCGCGAGGCGATGGCGGACAACGCGTATCAGGCGACGCATCTCACCGAACACGAGTTTCGGGACGAACCCAACGTCTGGGCGCTGGAGGCCCGCGACCGTTCGGGTCGAGCCGTCGGACGGCAGTGATCGCGCCGCCTCGGACGACCGAGACGGGCGGCTCGGCCTCAGCCCCTGAGCAGTCGCACGACCTCGTCGCTGATATCGGTCTTGACGGCGACCACGTACCGGAAGCCGGGCTCCAGCACCATCTCCGGGCCCGGAAGCTGATTGCTGTCTCGCCCGGCGACGACGACGGCTCCCCGCGGGAAGGCGACGTCGCGGAGCTCTCGGCCCGCGACCGGCGCGTCGGCCGCCACGGTGAGTTCGAGCAGCGTGAGGTCCCCCGTCACCTGCTCGATCGTCCGGACGCCGCCGCCCGCGACGTGGACGATCTCGTTGGTCGCGGCGTGTGCGGCCAGCTCCTCCGGATAGACGACGCGGTCGACGAGCCCGGCGTACTCCTCTTTGTCGCCGTGGTCGATCCGCGCGACGGTCCCGATATCGGGTTCGATCTCCGTCGCCATCGCGCAGATGCCGATGTTCGTCATCGCGCCGTACCCGGTGAGCGCCGCGACGACGTCGCTCCGGTCGAGGCCGGCCTGTCGCAGGATCGACCGCCGGCCGCCGTCGCCGTGAATGACCGTCGCGTCGTACTGCTCGCTCAGGAACTCCACCCGCTCGCGGTCCTTCTCGACGACGACCACGTCGTGGCCGCGGTCGGAGAGACGCCGCGCGGCGTGATACCCGACGTGTTGACCGCCGACGATCACGACCCGTAGATCCGTGCTCATTCGCCGGGCTACCGCGCGCAGGTAATTGTAGGTTACGCCGTTTAAATAGGCGACGCGGCGAGTTCCCCCGCGAACGCCGGACCCCACGCGGGAGTCGTCCCCCGCTGCACGTATATATTATTTAATTAATATTATTGCGGGATCCACATCGTAGCCACGTTTGTCCTGTCGTTCCCGGAGAGAACGTACGGAATTTGTCGGGATTAGATTAATGTACGTGCAGTCGTGGTAATTGGTACAGCCGCGCGATGACCGGTCTCGGACGCCGAACTCGGGTGGAGACCTCGTGAGCAGTCACGACCAGCGGGAACCGGAGGCCGAACTGGGCCTGCTGGACGCGACGATGATCGGGATGGGCGCGATGATCGGCGCGGGTATCTTCGTCCTCACGGGCCTCGCGGCCGAGATATCCGGTCCGGCCGCGCTGCTCGTCTTCATGTTGAACGGGGTCGTGACCGCCTTCACCGGCCTCTCGTACGCGGAACTGGCGTCCGCGATCCCGAAGAGCGGAGGCGGCTACGCGTTCGTGCGGGAGATATTCGACGACTTCGGCTCGTTCATCATGGGCTGGATGCTCTGGTTCGCGTACATGATCGCCGGCGCCCTGTACGCGCTGGGGTTCGCGCCGAACTTCCTCGAACTGCTCCACGTGTACGGCGTGGTCGCGCCGCCGGACCAAGTCGGCGCGGTGGTGCTCCCGCTGCTCGGCGTGGGGGTTCCGGCGAAGTTCCTCCTCGCGTTCGCGGCGGTCGCCGGGCTCGTGGCGATGAACGCGGCGTCGACCGCCGCGAGCGGCAGCGCCGAGACGGTGTTCACGATCGTCAAGGTGTCCATCCTCGTCGTGTTCGTCGCCTTCGGGTTCCTCTCTGCCGGCGGCGGCGGGGAGACGAGCTTCACCTTCCAGAACTTCGACCCGCTGTTCCCGGAGGGGTCCGGCGCGTTCAGCATCCTCCCCGCGATGGGCCTGACGTTCATCGCCTTCGAGGGGTACGACCTCATCACCACCGTCACCGAGGAGGTCGAGAACCCCCGCGAGAACATCCCCAAGGCGATCTTCGTCAGCCTCGGCGCCACCGTCGTCGTGTACCTGTTGGTCGTGACGGTGGCGATCGGCACGCTGGGCGCCTCGGAGCTCGCCGCCGCCGGCGAGGCCGGCATCGCGACGGCGGCGACGTCGTTCATGCCGACCGGCCTACCGGTCATTCGGAACGGCGGCGCGCTCATCGTCTTCGGGGCGGTGTTCTCGACGGTCACGGCGCTCAACGCGGTCGTGATCGCCTCCTCGCGCGTCGCCTTCTCGATGGGCCGCGAGGGCCAGTTGCTGCCGTCGATCGGCCGGATTCACCACCGGTTCGGCACCCCGTTCGTCGCGGTGCTGTTGAGCGCGGTCGTCATGCTCGGGTCCGTCTTCCTCCCCACGCAGAGCGCGGGGAACATGTCGAGCCTGTTTTTCCTGCTGTCGTTCATCATCGTCAACGTCGCGGTGATCCGGCTCCGGCGGGAGCGACCGAACATGAACCGCCCGTACGAGATACCATACTACCCGATTCCGCCGATACTGGCGATCGGTCTCAACGGGATTCTCGCCGTGGTGCTGATCGGCTTTCTCATTCAGACCGATCTCCTCGCGCTCCTGCTCAGCGTCGGGTGGCTGGTCGCCGGCGCCGCGATGTACGTCGTGCTCAACCGGTACCGGGCCCGGGGGACTGTTGAGGACGAGACGGCCGCGGCGACCGCCGACCAACCGGCCGCGGAGGGAGCGAGCGAGGACTGACATGACACGAGACATCATCATCGCCGGCGGCGGCCGCGTCGGCTTCCAGACGGCCGAGGTGCTCGCCGCCCGCGACGAGAACGTGACCATCGTCGAGCAGGACGAAGACCGCATCGAGGAGATCGCCGACGCGTGGATCGCGACCGTGATCCGCGGCGACGCCTCCGACCCGGACATCCTCGAACAGGCCGGAATCGAGGACGCGGACACCATCGCCGCGCTGACGGAGCTGACAGGGTTGAACCTCGCAGTCTGCCTCCTCGCCACGCGGCTCACGGACGAGATCAGAACGGTCGCCCGCGTCGATCGGGAGACGGACGGGACGTACGACCGGTTCGTGGACGCCGTCGTCTACCCCGAGTCGGCGGGCGCGCGGGTCGCGGCCAACAAGACCGCCGGGAAGGAGGTCCAGGCGTTGACCGACGTCACCGGAGCGGTCGAGATCCTCGAGATCAGCGTCGCCGAGGGTGCGCCCGCCGCGGGGCGGACGCTCGCGGACGTCGCCTTCCCGGCGGGCACGCTCGTCATCTCCGGCGACGACGGGAACCGGATCTCGCAGCCGGACACGACGCTGACGCCGGGACACCGGTACGTCGTGGCCGTCGAACCGGGCGTCGTCGACGAGGTGCTCCAGCTGATGCGCGGGTAGCTCTGGTTTATACGAGCCCGCCCAGCGTGAAGACGGCGTAGCAGATGCCCACGAGCAGCCCGGAGTGAAGCAGCGCCTCGTAGCGTCCCCGGGAGGCGGTGCCGGCGAACCAGCCCGACGCGAGCATCGTCGCCTGCGTGACGACGTACAGCCGGAAGCGTTCGAGGTTGGGGTGGACCGTCTCCGGCTCCGTCACGAGGTCGGTGGCGCCGGCGAGCTCCGCGAGCCGCGCGGCGTCGATCACCTGCGTGTTGACGACGGCGACGACGCCGGCGACCAGCGCGGCCGCCGCCCAGCCGACCGCGACGTACGGGTGCATCGACGAGCGGAGCGCGCGCTGCTCGCTGTACAGCTGTCCAACCTCGATCCGGAGCGTCTCGAAGACGGCGTCGGCGTCGCTGCCGGCGTTCAGGGCGCCCGTCACGAGCCCGAGCGTCCCCTCCGCCAGCGGCGTTCCCACCCGGTCGACGAACCGGCCGATGGCGACCGCGCGCACGTCGGCGGCCTCGCGGGCGTCGCGGACCTCGCCGCCCCCGCCGGTTCCGGCCCGCACCCCTCCGGTCGCCGTCGTCGACCCGAGCGCGAACGCGAGGTCGGCCACGTCGTCGTCGAGCACCCCGAGGTCGACGTCGCGGGCCACGGCCGCGACCGCGTCCGGGAGTGGGCGCCCGTGCGCGACGTGCCCGGAGACGGCGTGGACGAAGTCGGCCAGTTCCCGGTCCTTCGCGTCGTCGATGCGGGTCCGCCTGACCGCGACGCTCCCCACGGGAATCGCGAACGCCGCGTACGATAGCAGCACCACGTTGACGAGCGTGTACTCCGCGACCGCGAGGCCGACCGCGAGCAGGGCGGCCGGCGGCGCGCAGACGACCGCGGCGCTCGTCGGGTTGCGGCCGACCGAGGCGGCGACCGCGCGCGGCGACCCCGGGAGGTCGTAGCTCGCGCGCTGGTTCGGCGGGCGGAGCGTCCCGACCGCGACCGCGCCGGCGAGCCCGATGGCGACCAGGAAGACGACGGCCCCGTACAGCACGACGGCCCGCGTCGGGACCACCCCGACCGGCGTCTCGACCGGCGGCAGGAGTTCGGGGACGACCACGGTGAGCGCGGTCGCGGCGATGACGAGCAGCGCCGGCAGCACCAGCACGGCGACGAACAGCTCCGTGAGGAGCTCTAAGAACCGCCGGGCGCGCTTCCGGGCGCGGTCCTGCCGGTGCGCGAGCATCCGGCTCTCCGTTCGGAGGTACTCCGCGAGCGCCGCGTCGCCGGTCGCCGCGTGCTTACGGAACTTCAGCAGGAACGGCGCGAGCAGCTCGCGCGAGGGCGTGTCGCGGGCGACGCGCCGGAGCCCCTCGTCGAGGCTCCCGGCGAGCCGCGCCGCGTTGAGCGCCTTCCGCAGCGAGGTGGCCGTCCCGCCGTAGGCGTCGCTCGCGGCGGTCTTCGCGACCATCTCTCTGGGGCCGTCGCTCCCGGACGCGAGCAGTTCGAGGTAGCGGACCGCGGCCGGGAGCGTCCGCTCGATGTCCGTCCGGCGCGTCGCCGTGAGCCACCGGAGGTGGAGCCCGCCGAGCCGCACCGTCGCCCGCTTCGCGAGGAGCGCGACGACTCCGGCGAGCGCGACGGCGACCGCTTCGGGCGACGCGACCGGCGCGGCATCCCCTATCTCTCCCTCGACGGCCGCGAGCAGCGCCGGCGTCGCTCCCATCGCGACGAGCAGGGTCGGTCCGGCGACGGCCAGGCAGACGAGCCACGAGAGCCCGTACACCCGGGACAGATACGTCTCGAACCCCGTGTCGAGCGCCGTCCCGCGGTACCGCTTCCGGTCGGCGTCGTGCCGCCGGTCGCTCGCGTGTCGGGCGAAAAGCGCGTAGAGGGCCCGATCGACGGCAGACGACCGGCCGCTCCGCAGGAAGCCGTCGGCGTCGGCGGCGTCGACGGCCCTTCCGAGTCCCGGGCTCCCGCCGTCGCCGTCGGTCGCCGGCCCTCCGCTCACGGCTCCCTCCGCCCGTCAGTCCGTTCGCTCTCGTCAGTCCGTTCGCTCTCATCAGTCCGTTCGCTCCCATCGCCCGTCCGATCCATCGTCCGCGCCGCGCGCTCGACGGTCGCGGCCTCGTCGGTCCGGAGGTCGGCGAGGAACTCGAACAGCGCGTCGACGTCGCGGACGCCCTCTCGGACGAGGTACTCGACGTACCGGCGCTTGGCGAGGAACTCCGATCGCACGGCGTCGACCTCGCGGTCGGTGTGGTCGGCGATCCGCTCGAACGCCCGGAGGCGCGGCTCGTCGCCCGGCGCGGCCGCCGCGTCGGCTTCGGGCGCGCCCGGGAACCGGAACGCGCCGTCGGCGTCGCGCCACGCGAGCGTGTTGAAGTACACCGCCTCACCGCCCTTGTCGACGACGCCGGCGCCGCCGTGTTTCGGGTTTCCGGTAGGGCTCCGCTTCGCCTCCGGGTCGAGCGCCTCGTACTCCTCGGCGGAGAGGGGTTCGACCGCCCGCGAGACGTACCGCTCGCCGTCGACCTGCCGGGGGAAGACGACGAGGTCGATCTCGCGGAGGAGGTACGGCGGGAGTCCCCGCTCGACCACGCGGTTCACGAGCGCCTCGACGTCCTCGGCGTGGGTCGTGCCGATCACGCCGTGGCCCGTGTTGAGCGTCTCCGCGAACGTCTCGAAGCTCGCGGGCGTGTTGATCTCGGCGATCACCTCGACGTCCGGGTTGAGGTAGTTGGCCTCCGTCATCAGCTCCGACATGCTCACCGACTTGTACGCCTCCTCGTGCTCGCGGGTCGTGAGCGACACCCCGGTCTCGTGCGGGAGTCGGACCTCGCGGGACCCCTCGTCGATCGACACCGGTCGGTCGTCGAACGGGATGAAGGGGGTGTGGGCGTTCAGCAGGGTGGTCTTGCCGACGCCGGTCGGCCCCGCGAAGAGGACGACGCCGCGGTGCTCGTACAGCAGCCACAGCAGCGTGACCAGCTCGGTCGAGAGCGTCCCGCGGTCGATCAGGTCGACCGGCGTCATCGCGTCCGCGCTCTGCTTCCGGATCGAGACGTGGGGCCCGTCGGCGGAGATGACGGGCAGCGCCACCGCGCACCGGACCGTCTCGTCGACGCCGTCGACGTCGAGGTTCACCTTCGCCGACGGGGTGGCGGCGTTGAGCTCGGTGCCGTCCCGGGCCGCGAGCGCCGTGACGACGTTGACGAACGTCGTCTCGTCCTCGAACGCGAGGTTGGTGGGGACCCGGGCGCCCGCGTCCGGGGCCGGGCCGCCGCGGTCGGTTTCGACTCCCCCGGCGCCGTCCTCGCCGTCCGCCCTCCGCAGGACCGAGGCGCGCGGGACCACCTTCACGCGCTCGCCGACGCGGTTCGCCTCGACGTCCTCCAGGTTCGGGTCCCGGATCGGCACTGTGAGGATCCCCTCGCCGACGAAGTCGCGCAGCACGTAGTACGCCAGGTCGTCGAGGCGGTCGCGGGCGTACCGCGAGTCGACCGGCGGCACGGCGAGCCCCCGGTCGGCCAGCGCGGACCGGGCGCGGTGGGCGGCCGCGTCGAGCCACGCCCGGGTGTTGCGCGCGGTGAGCCGCCGCGAGAGGAACCGCCGGGCGTGTTCGGCGACGAACGCCTCGCGGTCGTCGACGGCGCCGTTGACTGTCGTCTCCCAGATCCGCTCTTTGCACTCCTCGATCAGCGCCTCGTCGCCCGGGAGGAGGTCGGGCTCGAGGACGGCGTACTTCGTCTCGAACGCGTCGGAGCCGAGCAGGCGCTCGCGGTAGACGACCACCTCGACGGAGAGGCCGGCGAAGCCGACCGCGTACTGCGCGAGCCGCTCGGCGGCGACCCGCTCGACGTAGTCGGCGTCGACGTCGATCCCCGTCTCCAGCGGCGCGAACGTCTCGGTGTGGACGACCAGCTCGCGCTCGTCGCCCACGTCGGCCACCTCGATCCGGTCGTCCAAGGCGAGCGGCGTCACGTCGCCGAGCAGCCGGAGGTCCCGCAGCGCGCGGTAGTCGATCCGGCGGCGCGCGGCGGCGCTCGCGTCGAGCAGGCGGTCGAGGGCGCGGTCGTACTTCGGCTCGAACCCCCGCCCGGCCCGCTCGACGACCCCGACGCGGGTGAGCGGTCGGCGGTGCCGGACCGCGGAGAAGTGGTCGCGGACGCGCGCTAACGCCTCCTCGTCGGCGGGCGACAGCGGCGGCTCGCGCACGTCGTAGCCGAACCGGCCGCCGTCGCGCTCGCGGACCGTGGCGACGACGCCCGGCGCGGCCTCGTACTGCGCCCGCACGTCGGGCGCGTACCACGCCTCGGGGTCGTCAGGCGGGACCGGCGCGGGCACCGCGTCGTCGGAGTCGTCGTTCGGCTCGTCGACGATCCGGAGCGTCGGCGCGTCGCTCACGGTCCCGTTCCTCGCAGGGGCGGCGCCCTCGTCGGTGTCGCGGACGTTGGTTGCGGCTTCGGCATCGCCAGTCGTTCGCGGGTGGCCGTCTCCCCGATTTAAGAATTTATATCATCTCTGATATGTCGTTTCATTTTTGGGAAACGTTCGGGCGACCGTCAGCGGGGCGCGCCGCGGCTCGATCGGCTCTCGTCTCCGCGGAAAGCGGAGTCGGCCGACGACCGCCTCGCAGGAGTTCCTTGATCCGCCGGTATCACCTCTCTAACGGAACTTTGACGGAACGCTTCGGTATTGTCGTCGAGAAACGATCGCTGAATCGAATCGGTATCCCCCCGCAGTCACGCGATTTCGGCGGAAGCCCTCGGATCCCCTCGACCGCCGGTGGACGGAGTCGAGGCCCGTTCTGAAGGCGTCTTCAGACGCCCTTTCAGGGGTATCACACGCGTCATCGAGGAGAGCCTGAAAACTAACACATCTGATTATTCTGTTTCTAGTTAATTATCGGCCTACTGTAGAGTTCTCCGTTCCGCCGACGCGCGGTCGCTTCGGCGGGGATGAGAGCGATGATATATACCCCAACAAACACGATCGGTCGAACAGGAGGCCCGCGAGGATGAGCCGAGCGGGCAGAGAACAGGCGTTCGCGGTACTGTTCGCGGTGGTAATGGTGATGTCGATGATCGCGGGCACGGCCGCGATACCCGGCGGGGCCGCCGCGGCCCCCGGCGACGTCGTTCACCGCGTGAACGCGGGCGGAGATACGGTCTCGTCGATCGACGGCGGACCGGACTGGGTAAGCGCCGATCAGTATCTCGTCGGCGGTGAGGACGAGACGTCGACGAACCCCGCACCGAGCGCGATCGACGACTCCGTTCCGGCCGGAACGCCGTCGGGGATCTGGACCTCCGAACGTTGGGAACCCGAGGACGGCGACGAACTGCAGTACGAGTTTGACGTCCAGTCGGGCCAGCAGGTCGAGGTCCGGCTGTACTTCTACGACGGATACGAGGGGACCAGCGCCCCGGGCGACCGCGTCTTCGACGTCAGCGTCGAGGATCAGACCGTCGAGGGCTTTGACCCGATCGACGAGTACGGCGACCAGACCGCCGGAATGGTGTCTTTCAACGTCACGAGCGACGGGACGATTGATATCGACTTCGCGCACGTGACCGAGAATCCCCAGATCAACGCGATCGAGATCGTTGAGTCCGAGCCGGAGCCGGACACGCTCGGCGGGCCGAGCGAGGTCGACTTCAGTACGGTCGTCACCGGTGACAGCGGCACCGAGACCGTGACGCTCACCAACCTCGGCGGAAGCGGCGATCCGGACATCGACATCACGGACGTCTCGGTGACGGGGTCCGACGCCGACGAGTTCTCGACCGGGTCGGCGTCACAGTCGACCCTGGCTCCCGGCGAGTCCGCCGACGTCCCGGTGACGTTCACCCCGTCGGACGCACAGCCGAAGGCGGCGACGCTGGAGGTCACCCATACGGGGAGTAACTCCCCGCTGACGGCCGACTTGACCGGTGAGGGCGCGAGCGACGTGCCCGTCGGGTTCGGCGTCAGCGGTCTCGACGTCAACCTCGGGAACCCGACGTCGCTCGACTTCGGCCCGGACGGTCGGCTGTACGTCTCCCAGCAGAGCGGGGAGATCAAGGCCTTCGAGATTACTCGGAACGGACCGAACGACTACGAGGCGACCGACGCCGAGGTCATCACGGCCGTTCAGGACCTCCCGAACCACGACGACGACGGCGAGTACAACCCGGGCGTCACCAACCGTCAGGTGACGGGCCTCACCGTCGAGGGGACGGCCTCGGCGCCGGTGATGTACGTCACGTCGAGCGACCCGCGGATCGGCGCCGGCGGCGGCGGGAACGACGTGGGACTCGACACCAACTCCGGCGTCGTCTCGCGGCTGACCCAGCAGGGCGACGGGAGCTGGGACCACGAGATGCTCGTGCGCGGCCTCCCGCGCTCGGAGGAGAACCACGCCAGCAACGGCGTCCAGTACGACGCGGAGGAGAACGTGCTGTACGTCGCACAGGGCGGCCACACGAACAAGGGCGCCCCGTCGAACAACTTCGCGTACACGCCCGAGTACGCGCTCTCGGCGTCGATCATCTCGGTCGACCTCGACCAGATCGACTCGATGTCGGAGAAGAACGCCGCCAACACCGACGCGTCGTACGTCTACGACCTGCCGACGCTGGATCCGTCGTCGACGTCGACCGCCGGACCGTTCGGCGGTCAGGACGGCGATAACATGGCGAAGTGGGTCTCGAACGGCCCGGTCGACGTGTACTCGCCCGGGTGGCGGAACCCGTACGACATCGCGCTGAACTCCGAGGGGCAGCTGTACTCGACCGACAACGGCGCGAACCCCGGCTGGGGCGGCGTGGTCGTGAACGAGGGCCCCGCGGGAACGTGTACGAACGCAGAGAACGAGCAGGACGAGTTCTCCCCGCCGGGCGTCTACCACGTCGACGGCGAGGACTACTACGGCGGGCACCCGAACCCGACGCGCGGGAACGCGACCAGCGAGTTCGGCGGCGCGGTCGAGAGCGGGCTCCACGACGCGGTGAACTGCGACTACCGCGACCCCGCCGGCGACAACCCCAGCGCCGCGCTGGAGACGTACGGCCCGACCCCGCAGGGGATGGACGTCTACGAGGCGTCGAACTTCGGCGGCGCGATGCAGGGCGACCTGCTGCTGGCGATGTGGAACTCCGGTGACGTCAAGCGCGTCGAACTGAACGCCGACGGCACCGAGGCCACCGACACCGAAGACATCTTCGAGAACATCGGGAACAATCCGCTCGACGTTCACGCGCAGGACGATGAGGGGCCGTTCCCGGGCACCGTCTGGGGGGCTACCTACGGTAGCAACGACGTCACGGTGTTCGAACCGAACGACTACGACGGCTCGGTCGGTGGGACGTGTACGGCCAACGATCCGAGTTCGCCGGAGTACGACCCGGACGGTGACGCCGACGGCGACGGCTACACGAACGCCGACGAGAACGCGGTCGGGACCGACCCCTGTTCGCAGGCCTCACAGCCCGAGGACAGGGATCAGGACGGGAATCCCGACTCGCTCGATCCCGACGACGACAACGACGGGATCCCGGACACCGAGGACCCGTTCGCGATCGACCCACAGAACGGGCTCGACACCACTGTCCCGGTCGACCGGCAGTTCGCGGCGGGGCAGTACCCGCAGTCGCTGTTCGGTCTCGGATTCTCCGGCCTGATGACGAACGGGACGGACTACGCCGACCTGTACGACGGTTCACAGGTCCGCGCCGGCGGCGCGACCGAGAAATTCTCGGTCGACGCCGTGCCGTTCGGCGACGCGTACACGGACCAGAACTCTCAGGCGTACGCGTTCCAGTACGGCGTCGACGCGCCGGACGAGCCGTTCGTCGTCCGGACGACCGTCGAGGCGCCGTTCCCCGACGACATGACGCCCGAGAACTACCAGGCCGCCGGGATGCAGGTCGGGACCGGCGACCAGAAGAACTATGTCAAACTGGTCGCCTCGGCCCAGGACGCCAGCGGGAACCCGAACGGCGGCGTCCAGTTCCTGCTCGAAGAGGGCGGGACGGTTGCCGACAGCAGTTCCGTGGTGCTCTCCGAGCCCGGTGTGGTCGGGAGCGGCCAGGAGATCGACCTCTACCTGACGGTCGACCCGACCACCGATCCGACGCCGAACGACGGCTCCGCGGACGCGGCCGTGACGGCCGCCTACTCGGTCAACGGAACCGAGACGGTCGAGTTCGGCGAGACGTTCGCGGCGCCCGAGAGCTGGTTCGCAAACAACTCCATCACCGACGCCTCGGGGAACTCGGTCGAAGTGGGCACCGCGGTCGGGATCATCAGCACGGCCAACCAGGCCGACGAGACGTTCTCGGCCTCGTGGGACCGACTGACCGTCACCGCCGTCGGGGCGAACACGCCGCCGACGGCCGACGCGGGCGCGGATCAGACTGTCGACGAGGGGCAGACGGTGACCCTCGACGCGTCCGGGTCGTCGGACCCCGACGCCGACGACACGCTAGGCTACTCGTGGACCCAGACCGGCGGCCCCGGCGTCGGCTTGAGCGTCCAAGACGGCGCGCAGCCGACGTTCGCGGCGCCGGCCGTCTCCGCGGAGACGACGCTGACGTTCGAGGTCGAGGTCTCCGACGGCGACGCCGCCGACACCGACACGGTGACCGTCACCGTCGAGGACACCGACGGCGACACGTCGACCGGAGCGGTCGTCGCGGCGATCAACGCCGGCGGCACCGAGTACACCGCCAGCGACGGGACGACCTACGCCGCCGACGACTACTTCGACGGCGGGGACACGACCACCGCGGGCGACGCCGGTATCCCCTCGGACATACAGATCGACGGTACCGACGACGATCCGCTCTACACGAGCGAGCGGTTCGGCGGCGAGAACGGCGGGAACTTCGGCTACGACGTCCCGGTCGACAACGGTACCTACGAGGTGACGCTCCAGTTCGCCGAGATCTACCAGGGCGTCTCCTCGAACGACGGCGACAGCGATCAGACCGGCGACCGCGTGTTCAGCGCGTCGATCGAGGGCCAAGAGCTCCTCACGGAGTACGACATCCACGCCGATGTCGGGGCGCTGAACGCGACCGACAAGACGTACACGGTCGAAGTGACCGACGGCACGCTGAACGTCGACTTCACCGCCAGCGCCGACAACGCGAAGGTCTCCGCGATCAAGGTGACGGAGGCCCAGACCGGCCCGACCGACGGCGAGGCGACGCTGACGGTGGACGCCGGCGAGGGGATCGATGCGACGACCTACGACGACGGGTCGTACGAGATCACCAACACCGGCGACGAGGACATCGAGGAAGTCACGCTCGACCTGAGCACGGCTGCCTTCCCCGATGTTGTCTCCGATCCGGACGGCACAGCCGGTGACCAAGGTGCGAAGGGCTTCACGCCCGGGAGCGGTGCGAGCACCGTGGGCCTGGTCGACGGGAGCGTCTCGGTCCCGCACAACGGCGTCAACGGGTCCGACGGCTACGACGTGATCACGGTCACGTTCGACGACTTCCAGCCCGGCGAATCGTTCGCGTTCGCCATCGATAACGACCCGACCAGCATCAAGGGCGGCTCGAGCGCCCAGAGCGGCGAGGCCGGACCTATTTCGGGGCTGGAGCTGTCCGGATCGACGATGACGGCCGCGTTCGCCGACGGGGCGACCGCGGAGACGAGCGTGTTCAGCGACGGCAGTGCGGGCGGCTCGCAGGGGGTCGCCGACGCCGACGTGGCGCCGGCGCCGACGATCGGCGTCGAGGGGGTCCCGCTGGACGCGGGTGCCCTCGATGCCCGGCACAGCGCCGCGACGGTCGCGGCGGCGAACCAGACCGTCACGATCGACGGTCAGCCCGGCGAGACAGTCACGCTCCTGCGGATCGAGGGCGAACTGAACCTGATCGAGGTGCCCGACTACGACGGCACGCCCGGCTACGACGTTGAGGAGTACGAGGCCAACAACGCCGTCCAAGTCGAGGAGTACACGACGACGGTCGGACAGGACGGCACCGCGACGGTGCCCGTCACGCTGACCGACTCCGCGGAAAACGGGGGGTTGAACTACTTCGTCGCCGCCGCGGAGGACGGCGAGGGCGAGACCGGTCTCGCCTCGAACGCGGTCGTCTTGGAGCTCGAACCGACCGAGCCCAACGACCCGCCGACGATCGGCGCGATCACCGACCAGGGCGTCACCGAGGGCGAGTCGGCCACGGTCGACGTGCCCGTCTCCGACGCCGACGCCGACGACGACCCGACGCTGTCGGTGAGCGGCCCCGGCTTCGTCACGGTCGACGACGCCGACGACACGCTGACGATCGCGCCCGGCGACGGGACGGTCGGCTCCTACACGGTCACGGTCACCGCCGACGACGGCCAGGCGACCGCGACCGAGGAGTTCGCCGTCCACGTCGACGAACCGAATCAGGACGGCGAGGTCGAACTCGCGGTCAACGCCGGCGGCCCGGCCTACACGGCCGCGGACGGGACGGAGTACGTCTCCAGCGGCACCGCGGGCGTCTTCACCGGCGGGTCGGAGACCACCGCGGGCGACGCCGGGATCCCGTCGGACCTGGCGATCGGCGGTACCGACGACGAGACGCTCTATCAGAACGAGCTGTACGGCAGCAGCGCGCAGGACACCCCGAGCGCGCCGAACGTCTCCGCGGCCGTCGATAACGGCACCTACGAGGTGACGCTCCAGTTCGCCGAGATCTACCAAGGCGTCTCCTCGAGCGACGACCCGGACTCCACGGGACCGACCGACGGGACCGACGAGAACGACCGGCTGTTCGACGTGACGGTCGAGGGCCAGCAGGTCCTCACGGAGTACGACATCTACTCCGAGGTCGGTCCGGCGAACGCGTCGGACAAGACGTACACGGTCGAGGTGACCGACGGCACGCTGAACGTCGACTTCGCGGCGACCAACGACAACGCGAAGATCAGCGCCGTCAGGGTCGAGTCGCTCGGGGAACCGGACGACGGCCCGGGGCCGGTCGGCAACTTCAGCGACGCGCCGACCGACCCGGACGGCGACGGCGTCTACGAGGACGTCAACGGCGACGGGAACGTGACCACGACCGACGCACAGGCACTGTTCGCCAACTTGAATAGCCCGACTGTCCAGGACGATGCGGACGCGTTCGACTTCAACAGCGACGGAAACGTCACCACCAGTGACGCTCAGGCGCTGTTCGCCGAACTCGTCGGAGGGAGCTGATCACTCCATGTCACAGTCTTTCGACTCGACACTCCGACGCGACGCGGGTACTCCAGAGGATTCTCAGTCCGAATCCCGTGTTTCGACCGCAAGAACTGGTTCGAACCGAACCCCAACGACGAAAAATAATGAACGATAACACAGCAAACCGGTATACCAGAACGCTCGCGGTCCTACTGGCGACGCTCACCGTCCTCTCGATGGTCGGTGGCGTCGCGAGTGCGGCCGGGGTGACGACACTCAGCGTATCGCCCGCTCAATCAGACCTCACACCCGGCGAGACGACGACCGTCCAAGTCGTCCTCGACGATGCCGACGGCGGCGTCGGTTCCGGACAGATCGGCATCCAACTCAGCGATCCGGCTGTCGCGGAGATCACTGGCATCAGTGCGGGTGAGTCGCCCGGGAATTCCCAGCCCTCGATTTCGAACGACGGGTCCTCGGCGAACGTTCTCTACGCGTTCGACAACACCACTGACACCGGTGCAGTCACCGTACTGACCGTCACACTCGAAGGCCAGTCACCCGGCACGACTTCATTGTCGATCGTCTCGCCGGCCGAGGCTGGTGGGCCAGACCAGATCTTGGAGTTCGGTGACGAGGGTGGTACTCCCTACACCATCTCTCAGACCGATAGCGCCACCGTGACCGTCACGGACCCGAACACGGCACCGACGGCCGCCGTTAGCGGCCCGTCGAGCGCGCAGGTCGGCGAGCAGGTGAGCTTCGACGCCTCCGGCTCCAGCGACGCGGACGGCTCGATCGAGAGCTACGAGTGGGAGTTCGATGACGGCACGACCGCCACCGGCGCGTCGGCCAGTCACACGTACGACGCCGCGGGCGACTACGAGGTTGCGCTGACCGTCACCGACGACGACGGCGCCACCGACACGGCGACCCAGACGGTCTCCGTGAGCGAGGCGCCCGATCCGGCGAGCTTCCAGGTCTCGAGCCTGAACGCCGAGTCACCGGTCACGCAGGGCGACGACGCCTCCGTGACCGCGACCGTC
>NZ_NHPE01000125.1:0-33432 GCF_002252895.1 Halorubrum sp. Eb13
CGGCTGGACGTAAACGATGACTCGGCGGTGAACGCTTCCAAAGCCCCAGCCGCTCGGCTGGACGTAAACGATGACTCTGCGGTGAACGCTTCCAAAGCCCCAGTCGCGAGGACTCGATGGGCTCGCTGCGGTCCTCGTCGCTCACTTCGTTCGCTCCTGCGGTCCTTACGTCGCCCGTCTTCGTCCTCGCGACTGCCCCTTTGAGTCCTACCCCGCACCGCACCCGCACAGCACCTCACGCCTCCCCAGCCTCGCGGCTCCCTTCGGTCGCCGCGTCCCTCGCGCGTGCTGACTCGCGCCCGGAGGGCGCTCGCAGGCACGCGCCACCGCACCGCAGAGTTGTTTATAAATAGTCGCCGAGCAGCGGCTCGACGCGCTCACGAGTGTCTTCCGGGATCGCCTCGGTCGGCGTGTTGACGGTGCCTTCGAGGGAGGTGTGAGCGTCGCACTCCAGGTCGTCCGGGAGCGTCCGAACGGCCTCCTCGACGGCGGCCTTGATCGCCTCCTGGTTCTTCTCGGCGTTCTCGAGGACCTCTTCGAGCGTCACCTCGCTGGCTTCCTTCCAGACGTCGTAGTCGGTGACGCCGGCGATCGTCGCGTAGGCGATCTCCGCCTCGCGGGCGAGCTTCGCCTCCGGGATCGCGGTCATGCCGACGAGGTCCCACCCCTGCGACTTGTAGAACTCCGACTCCGCGCGCGTGGAGTACTGCGGCCCCTCGATACAGACGTAGGTGCCGCCCTTCACGACCGTCGTGCCGCCGTCCTCGTCGGCGGCGTCCCCGCCGTCTCCGCCCACGGCGGACTCGGCGGCCGCGGTGAGGTGGTCGACCAGCTCCGGGCTGTACGGGTCCGCGAACGGCTGGTGGACGACGACGCCGTCGCCGTAGAAGGAGAGGTCGCGGCGCTTGGTCCGGTCGTAGATCTGGTCGGGGACGACGAGGGTGCCGGGCTCCAGCTCCTCCTTGAGGCTCCCCACCGCGTTCGACGCGAAGACGTGGGTGACGCCGGCCTGCTTCAGCGCGTACATGTTCGCGCGGTACGGGAGGTCTGTGGGCGAGACGCCGTGCTCGGAGCCGTGCCGGGGGAGGAAGGCGACCTCCGTGCCCGTGTCGGCGAACTCGCCGATCGTGATCGCGTCGCTCGGCTCGCCGTAGGGGGTGTCGTACTCCACCTCGCGCACGTCGTTCAGGGGCAGCGCCTCGTAGATGCCGCTGCCGCCGATGAACCCGATGGTGCTCATACCCGGAGTCCGACCGCTCGATACTTATAAGGAGTCATCGACCCACGACTGAAGTCGTGGGCTTGTCCGTGGACTCCCGGTCTGCCTCCGAATTGGAGTAGGCGGTGTAATCGCCGTTCCCGTTCAACATCCCAGACTTGAGGGCGAGATGACCGTCGCCCAACCCAGAGGGGCGTTTGCCCTCTGGTAAAGTTAGCAACTTTAAACCGATGTTCTTTGAGGCGTTGTAGTCGCCGTCAACCGAGTACCCACACTCGTTGCATTCGAACCATCCAGTCTTGCTATCGCGGCTCGTGCTGGACTGATGGCCACACCGCGAACAGGTCTGACTCGTAAACGCAGGAGGTATGTCCTCGACGCGAATCCCGTACTCGGAGGCTTTGTACGCGAGCATCTCTTGGAGTTCGCGGAACGCCCAGTTGTGCATCTGGCGCTTCACTTGGTCGTTCGGGTTGTCCATCCGCTCGCGGATGTGGGTGAGGCGTTCGACGGCAATATACGAACAATTGTGGGCGTCTGCTTCTTCCACGATGCGTCGAGAAATAGTGTGCAGGCGGTTCAGCACGAAGCGGTTTTCTCGCCCCGACAGTCGCCGGAGTACCTGCTTGGCGGAGCGAGTGCCTTTGTGCTGAAGGCTACGACGCACGCGAAAGTAGTGATTCTGCCCCCACAGCAGTTCGCCACCGTCGTAGAACGACCCCGTGCTGGTCACGGCGACGTTCTTGAGGTTCAAATCCACGCCTAGAACCTTGTCACCATCTCGTTCTTCGACCTCTTTTTTGACGACGATGTGGAGATAGAACGCCTCCTCGTCTTCGCGGTAGTGGAGCGTTCCCATCCGCTTCTCGTAGTCGTCGTCATCGAGGTAGGACTTTTGGTAGTCTCCGAGAACGTAGTCCACGGTGACTCTGCCGTTGATGGTGGAGAGGGTGGCAGACCTGTCCTTGATGGTCAGCGTCCGCTTGTCATAGACGGCTGATAGCTCGTTGAAGCGCGGAAGTGGTCGGCTGTTACCCTTTTTCCAGTCTGCGACGGTGGACTTCATCGACTCCACCGCTTTGGAGTACGCACGGACGCAGAGGTTTGCGGGTAGGTCTGTCTCGTCTCGCAGGTCGTAGTATACCTCATCGTGTATCTTCGACTTGTTGAGGATGAGATACCCGTCACCGTTTCGTCCGTGTTCGACGGTATAATTGCAGGCGTGGTTGAACTGGTCGATGGTCTGATGGAGGTCGCCCCGCCGGTCGTCGGGTACGTTGAGTTTGACTGGGACGGTTCGTTTGACCTCCATCGCAACTTCACATACGAACAGTCCTATTATATAGATTTGGGAGTCGGCATACTGTAGTCGGTGGATTAGTTATCTATTGTCGGATTCCTCCCACGGCTAAAGCCGTGGGCTTCCTCCTTGTGTCTCTGTGAACGCGGACCGCGGTGTGTTATAAAGAGCGAACCGACTCAGGCCGGCGTCGCCGTCTCCGCTTCGATCTCGGCCTCGATGAGGTCCCGCGTGTTCTCCAGGTGGGCCCTGAGCTGGCGTTCGTTGTACCGCCTCGCGACCGGCTCCAAGAGGCGGTCACGCAGCGAGTCGCCCATCTCGTACTCCGTCCGATGGAGGATCCGGGTCCCGTCGCCGCTCGCGACGTAGCGATTACGAGTTTCGCCGCGCATCCCGTCGCTGTCGATCGCGACCGCGATCTCCGCGTTCGGCTCGACGACGGTCAGCTCCAGCTCCATCTCCGTCGCGATCCCGAGCAGCTTGTACGTCGTGCGCATCTCAGCCCCGGTCTCGGTCTCGCTCAGCACCTCGAAATCGCGCAGGCCGGCCATCGTTCGCGGCCAGTTCTCGGGGGCGCTGTCGAACGCGAAGACGCGTTCGACGGGCGCTGCGATCTCGATCTCGTACTCGAATGTTGTCATATTACTCAACTCGGTGGTCGAACCGAACGGTGCGGTACGCCGCCGGAACGGGTCTCGGAGCGGTCGCCTCGGTTGACTCAATTATATAGGGGCGCTGAGATATTAAATGGGCGTTCACCGCTTAGAGACCGTCTGCTCGCTGAGAACGCCCGAGACGAAGCTCAAAGCAGCCACCGCACCGCCGCCAGCGCGAGCGCGCTCACGACGAGCAGGTGGACGAGGACGGCGCCGACGGCGGCGCCGCCGACCTCGCGCATCTCGCGGAGCCGGATCGAGAGCCCGAGGCCGACGAACGCCAGCGTGAACAGCGCGTCCGACACGCGCCCGATCGACTCCAGCACGGCCGGCGAGAGGAGCCCGCTGTTCGCGATCGCGGCGACCGCGAGGAAGCCGAGGAGGAACTTCGGGAACTCCGCCCACAGCCGTCGGACGCCCGGGTCGGTCGCCGACCGCGCCGTGTACGCCAGCGAGTAGGCGACGGCGACGCCCCCCAACAGGGAGTTGCGCGCGAGCTTCGTCACGGTCGCCCACTGGCCCGCCTCCGGCGAGTGGGCGAACCCCGCGGCCGCGACGGGGCCGGTCGAGAACATGCTCACGCCGGCCCAGACGCCGAACTGGCGGCCGGTGAGCCCGAGCCACTCGCCGGCGATCGGGAACGCGACGAGCGTGACGGCGTCGAAGAGGAGCACGGTCGCCGCCGCGAACGTGATGGCGGCGCCGCGCGCGTCGAGCACGCGCCCGATCGCGACGACCGCGGAGACCCCGCAGATGCTCGCGCCCGCCGCCAGCAGCGAGGGCGTGGTCCCGTCGAGTCGGAAGAGCACGCGTGCGATCAGCTCGGCGAGGAGGAGCCCGCCGCCGACCGCGACGACGACCAGGCCGAGCACGGTCGGTCCCGCGGCGAGGAACTCCTCGACGACGACCGCGGCGCCGAGCAGGACGATCCCGGTCTCCAAGAACAGCTTGTCGACGCCGACGCCCGGTTTCGCGAGGTCGGGCGTCCCGACCGCGTTGCCGATGAGCGCGCCGAGCGCGACCGCGACGACGAGCGGCTGGAGCCCGTCGACCGCGCCGGCGATGAGGTGCGCGAGGAGCGCTCCGGCGGCCAGCAGCGCGAGACCGGGGACGAACGGCCGAGCGGCGTCGACGACGCGCATCAGAAGACGCCCGCGGCCTGTCCCGCGACGTGAGCGGCGACGATCCCCAGCCCGAGCGCGAGCGCCTGCCACCCCCGGTCGAGCGCGACCCACCGGTCGACGATCGGCGATCCGGTTCCGGGAGCGCCGTCGGCGTCGGCCGCTCCGTTCCCGGCGTCGCCCGTGCTATCGCCGGCGGTCCGCGGTCCGTCGGCGGCGTCCCGTGCCATGCCCGCGGGTCGGCGCGCTCGGTATTTATAAGGACGGACTCGGGCAGGGCACGCGCTCGACCCGGGACCGAAAGAGGCAGGTTCCGGGCGGTCGTTTCACGGACGTTCGGATGTCGACCACGCAGATCAAGGACCCGGTGCACGGCTACGTTGAGCTGCCGGACGCGCTCGTCGACGGCGTCCTCGACACCCGGCCGTTCCAGCGGCTGCGGTACGTCCGCCAGCTCTCGGCGACGCACCTCGTCTACCCCGGAGCGAACCACACGCGGTTCGAGCACTCGCTCGGCGTCTACCACCTCGGCCGCACCGTGTTCGAGAACCTCCGCAGGCAGTCGTACTTCGCGCAGGGCGCGACGACCGACGAGCTGGAGGAGATCCAACGCACGCTGGAGTGCGCCTGCCTGCTCCACGACGTCGGCCATCCGCCCTTCTCGCACCTCTCGGAGGGGTTCCTCGACGAGGGCGTCCTCCGCGATCGGGTCGCCGCCGTCGGCCTGGTGGACGCCTTCGACCGGGCCGGCGTCGGCGGCGCGCCGCTCCGGTCGGCGAGCCCGCACGAGCTGCTCGGCTGCGTCCTCATAATCGAGGAGTACGGGGACGCGCTGCGCTCGTTCGACGTCGACCCCGTCGAGGTGTGCGCGTACGTCCTCGGCTACAGCCTCGCGTACGAGCGCGGCGCGCCCTGGCAGTACGGCGTCGGCGCGCAGCTGCTGCACTCCCCCATCGACGTCGACCGGCTCGACTACATCACCCGCGACAACCGCATGACCGGCGCGGGCGTGTTGAGCTTCGACGTCGACCGGATGGTCGACGCCTACACGGCCCACCCCGAGGAGGGGCTCGCGCTCACCGAGAAGGCGCTCTCGACGATCGGTAACTACCTCGAGGGCCGGATCGCGCTGTACATGTGGGTCACACAGCATCACAAGGCCGTCTACGCGAACCGGCTCCTCCAAGAGCTGCTCGGCGAGTACGAGCGCGTGACCGGCGAGAGCCCGGTGACCGTCGACGGGGTCCTCTCGCGGGAGTTGGACGACAACGCCGTGCTCGAACGCCTTCGGACCGCCGCCCGCGAACACCCCGATTCGACGCTCGCGTCGATGTACGACCGGTTCCGCGGGCGGCGCTTCCCGGCCACCTGTTGGAAACACCGGATCGCACTCGCCGACCGGATCGGCGGGGACCTCACGGGTGAGGCCGGCGCCGGTCTCGACGCGTTCACGGCGTGGCTCACCGAGGGCGACGACCGGCTGGAGCGGCTCCTCGCCGACGCGCTCGACGTCCCGGTCCACGAGGTGTGGGTCGACCGCTCGTACGTGCCCGCGTACGACCCCGACGAGCTGGAGGACATCCCCATCGCCTACGGCGGAACGACCCGGTCGGTCGGCGACTGGGGGCTGTACGGCGACCGCGCGTTCGACGTGCCCATCCCCTTCGTGTTCGTCCCCGACGGGACGAAGCGGCGGGCGATCCGCGTGCTCAGGGAGGCGTTCGAGCGGGAGGTCGAGGAGCGGAAGCACGCGTAGCCGGAGCGACGAGGGGGTCCGGGGCGGAACCCGTCGGTGCTCGCGTCAGTCGTCGGCTTCGGCGGGGACGCGGTCGTCGGCGTCGTCGTCCTCGGGAGCGTCGTCGTCCTCGGGAGCGTCGTCGCCCTCGGCCTCCGCGGCGTCGCCCTCGGCCTCCGCGGCGTCGTCGGCCTCTGCGTCCTCGTCGTCGACGCGCGGGAAGTGCTCGATCGTCGCCTCGCGGAACGCCGCCTCGTCGAACTCGTGGTCGGCGTCGAAGAAGTCGAGGACCGTCTGCACGTCGGTCATCGCGTTCTTCAGCGCGGTCGAGGCGCCGGGCGAGGGGGTGATGTTGAACAGGACGCCGTCGCCGGTGATCTTCGCCTCGCCCATGTCGAGCTCTCTGTTCTCCGTGTCGACGATCTGGGGGCGCACGCCGCCGTATCCCTTTGCGCGCTCGATGTCGTCGGCGTCGACGCTCGGCACGACCTTCTGAACGTCCGGCAGGAACGCGCGCTTGCCGATCTCGGGGATGTCGTACACGAGGTTGCGCACGACGTAGGGGAACAGGATGCGGTCCGAGAGGATGTCGACGTAGCTCAGGACCGACGCGGGCGAGAAGCCGAACACGTCGGCGAAGTCGCTCACGGTGGAGAGCTCGCCGCGCTCGAGCGCGGGGACGAGCTTCGCCGTCGGGCCGAACCGAGTGACGCCGTCGTCGTGGACGTCGGCGTCGCCGTGGACCGCCGCGAACGGGAGCTTCTTCATCTGGAGCGTGTACACCTTCCCGTTCAACAGGTCGTCGGCGAGGAAGAAGCTCCCCGCGACCGGCAGCAGCGACATGTCCTCGCCGTATCCCATCTCCTTGGCGAACTGGAGGCTGTGGGAGCCGGCGGCGACGACGACCGCGTCGGCCTCGAAGTCGCCGTCGTCGGTCTCGACGGCGAACCCGTCGCGGCCCTCGTCGACGCTCTCGACCGCGGTGCCGAGGTGGACGGAGACGCCGTCCTCTGCGCGGGCGTTCTCGACGAACGACTTCGCGACCGCGCCGTAGTCGACGACGTAGCCGTCGGGGGTCTGGAGCGCCGTGAGCCGGGTGTCCGGGTCGCGGCCCTCGACGACCTTCGGCTCCAGCTCCGCGATCTCCTCGCGGCCGATCTCGCGGAGCTTCGGGAAGAGGTCGCCGAACCCGTTCTCGTGGTAGCGCTCCTCCAGCTTCTCGGCCTCCTCGTCGCCGACGCCGAGCACCATCTTGCTCCGCTTGCTGTGCATCTCGCGGTCGGGGTCGGTCCCCTCGAGGTAGCCGGCGAGCAGCTCCGCGCCCTCCTTGACCTCCTCGGCCTTCTCTAAGGTGTAGTTCGTCTCGATGTCCCCGAAGTGGAGGGTCTGTGAGTTGTTCGTGCGGTGGGAGTTCACCGCCGCGATCTCGCGCTCCTTCTCGACCAGCGTGACGTCGTCGACGTCGGTGAACTTCGCGACCGCGTATAAGAGCGACGCCCCGCTGATACCGCCGCCGACGATGACCAGGTCAGTGTGTTCGGACATGCGTGATGAAAGCTCACTCCCCGAGACGGACTCGGCCGTTAACGTTCTTGCTATTCTCGGCGCTAATCCGCCGGCAGAGGGCCTACAGTCGTCGTTTTAGAGGTTCGACGAACGTCGAACAGCTCGGGCGCCCCCGGAGGGCGACCGTCGGGCTATCCCTCGTCGCGAGCTGTTCGGTATCGATTCCGGAGCCGGGCGAACAGCGCCCGGCCGGTATCGGTCCGCAGGCGGGGCTCTGTCGTCGCGAAGAACTCGTCGAGGTCGTCGTACTCGCGGAACGCGTCCGGCTCGCCGTCGGCGGGGTCGTACCGGTCGCCGCGCTCGTAGATCACCGCCTGCAGGCAGACGTCGAGGAGGTCGCACTCCTTCGCCAGTATCGCCTCCGGCGAGTCGCGGGCCTCGTACGACTCCCACGCGTCGCGGACGCGGTCGGGGAGCGGTCCGGCGAGGTCGGCCATCGCCTTGCGCTCGGCGGCCTCCTTGGCCGCGGGATCCGCCGAGTCAGCGGTCGAGTCGGCCCGGGTCGCGACGTCGCCCGTCTCGGCCTCGGCGACGTCGTGGACCACGGCGAGCCGGAGCGCGCGGTCGAGGTCGAGCCCGGGGAGATCCTCGCGGAATCGGTCGCCGAGCGCCAAGACGAGGTAGGCGACGCCCCACGCGTGCGCGGCCACCGAATCGGGATCGCCGACGCCGCGGAGCTGCCAGCCCGTGCGCCGCTCGTCCTTGAGCGCGTAGGCGTCGAGGAGGGCGTCGATAGCGGGCTCAGCGTCCGATTCCGGGTCGTCTCCGGCCATCGCGGGGGGTTACTCGGCGAGCGTCCAGGCGTCGTCGCCGGCGGACGCGGCCACGTCGCGGCGGACCATCTCGTCGAGCACCTCGTCGAGGCGGCCGGGCTGGGCGACCTCCATCTCGATGCGGCCGATGCTGTGGTACTCCTCCAAGTAGTGGCGGACGTCCTCGCGGTCGAAGGTATCCCGGTCGGCACGCTCCATCGCGCCCTCGGTGAGGTCGATCATGTCCTCAAGGAAGTTCCACGGGTAGACGACCCACGTCCACTGTTCGAGCCGCTCGCCGACGAAGTCAGGCTGGAACTCGGAGGTGCCGAGCAGCTGGAGCGTCGCGGTGCGGATCTCGGCGGCGTCGCGGTCCTCGACGTACTCCTCGGCGCGGCGGATCGAGCCGCCGGTGTCCGCGATGTCGTCGATGATCAGGACGTTCTTCCCGTCGACGCTCCCCTCCGGCATGGGGTAGCGGATCTGGGGCTCGTCGGTCTTCTCCGCCGCGCCGACGTAGTGCTCCATCTTGAGGCTCGTGAGGTCGTTGAGCCCGAGGAAGTCGCAGACGCACCGCCCCGCGAACCAGCCCCCGCGAGCGAGCGCGACGACCATGTCCGGCTCGAAGTCGGCCCGTTTCACCGCGTTCGAGACGTTGCGGCAGAGCCCGTAGATGTACTCCCAGTTGGTGAGGGTGCAGTCGAAGTCGTCCGGGAGGTCGCTCATACGGCCGTTCCTCCCACCCGCGCGCTCATAAGGGTTTAGCAACGGTCCCGGCGGGGGAGAGCGAGGCGAGCACTTCGGCGCGGTTCACTCGGAAAACGCTGCGGTGGCGCGTGCCTCCGAGTGGCCGCCCTCGGCGGCCGCGAGGAGCACGCGCGAGGTCGCCGGCGCTCCGGGCCGGCTGCCGGAGAATCTCCGATTCTCGCTGGAGTCGCGAGGGAGCGGGCGACCGGCGGGAGCCCCGACCGAGCGACGAGGCTGGGGAGGCGTGAGGTACGGTCGCGGTGCAGGCGGGCGGGACTCAAAGGGGCAGCCGGGAGGCGGGCGCAGGCGACGCAAGCACCGCAACGAGGGAGCGAACGAAGTGAGCGACCGAGTGAGGAGCACAGCGAGCGTGCGCCCGCCTCCCGGCTGGGGCTTTGGAGGTGTTCTCCGTCGGTCCGTAATCAACGATTTATAACCGTGCGACCGGAGCTTTGGAGGTGTTCTCCGCACCACCGACGGGAACGACGGAGAGAAAGGGGCCACGAACGCCGGAATCCACCCAACTCCGGCGGTAATACACGACGTATCGGTCCCGACACGATTTAGGTGGCCCGCCCGCAACGGGTCGGTAATGAGCACTCAGGCCGCGACGGAGGAGCGGACGGTCGTGATCGGGCTGGAGGTCCACGTCCAGCTCGAGACCGACACGAAGATCTTCTGCGGCTGTTCGACGGAGCCCGGAGACGAGGAGGAACCGAACACGCGCACGTGCCCGACCTGCCTCGGGCTCCCGGGCGCGCTGCCGGTCCTGAACGAGGCCGCCGTCGAGGCCGCGGTGAAGGTGGGGAAGGCGATCGACGCCGACATCCCCGAGACGACGACGTTCCACCGGAAGAACTACTACTACCCCGACCTGCCGAAGAACTTCCAGCTCACCCAGTACGACGCCCCGATCTGCCAGTCCGGCGAGCTCGAGGTCCGCGTCGACGGCGAACCGCGGACCGTCGGGATCACCCGCGCGCACCTCGAGGAGGACCCCGGGAGCCTCCAGCACGCCGGCGGCTCCATCGAGTCGGCGACGCACACGCTCGTGAACTACAACCGCGCCGGGACGCCCCTGATGGAGATCGTCACGGAGCCCGACTTCCGGTCGCCGGCGGAGACCCGAGCGTTCCTGGCGAAGCTGGAGGAGGTCCTCGAATATCTCGGCGTCTTCGACCCGACCCGCGACGGGAGCCTGCGCGTCGACGCCAACGTCTCGCTCGTCCCGGCGGACCGGGTCGCCGACGACGGGGCGATCACCGACGACGCCCTCGCGGACGTGAACCGCGCGGAGGTGAAGAACATCTCCAGCCACAAGGGCGCCGAGCAGGCGCTCGCGTACGAGGTCACCCGACAGGAGAACGTGCTCCGTCGCGGCCGCGAGATCGAACAGGAGACGCGCCACTGGGACGAGTCGCGCGGCGTCACCGTCTCGATGCGCTCGAAGGAGGCCGAGAAGGACTACCGCTACTTCCGGGAGGCCGACCTCCCGGCGCTGGAGGTGTCGGACTGGAAGGAGCAGATCCCGATCCCCGAGCTGCCGGACGCCCGGCGGGAGCGCTTCCGCGAGGAGTACGGGCTCGACCGCGAGTCCGCCTCGAAGCTCACCTCGACGAAGGCGGTCGCGGACTTCTTCGAGGACGTCGCCGAGTCGTTCGACCCCGACCTCGCCGCGACCTGGGTCGCCGACAACCTGCTCGGCGAGCTCAACTACCGAGAGATGGCGATCACGGACGTCGAGGACCGACTCGACGAGTTCACGCGCCTGATCGAGCTGGTCGACGCCGAGGAGCTCACCGTCAAGAACGCCGAGGAGGTCGTCTTACGCGAGATGCTCGACGCGGGCGAGGACCCCGAAACGGTCATCGAGCGCGAGGGGCTCGGCGTGGCCGACTCCGGCGAGGTCGAGGCCGCCGTCGACGCCGCGATCGACGACAACCCGGACGCAGTCGCCGACTACCACGACGGCGACGAGGGCGCGATCAACTTCCTCGTCGGTCAGGTGATGCAGGCGACGGGCGGCAGCGCCGACCCCGGACAGGTGAACGGGCTGCTCCGCGAGCGGCTTGACGGGTAACCGAATGCGTACCACCGACGAGGCGCTCCGCCGATGAACGTCGCCGTCGATGTCGTCGGCGAGGGGACCCGCGAGGTCGACCTCGACGCCGACGCGACCTACGCGGACCTCATCCGCGAGGCGGGATACCACCCGCAGGAGGCGTCGGCCCTCGTCGACGGCTCGCCGGTCCCCGGCGACCGCGTCGTCGACGCCGAGGAGGTCCGGCTGCTCCGACTGATAAAGGGAGGCGCGACGGACGGCGACGCGAGGGACCGGACCGCGGCGAACGACGGCGCGTGAGCGGGGAGCGAGACGCGGACGGCGCGGACGGTGCAGACGACGCAGACGGCGCGGACGGTGCAGACGACGCGGACGGCGCGGAAGGTGCAGACGACGCGGACGGCGCCGGCGACACCGCGGCGACAGCCCCCGGCGGGTTCGCGGTCGAATCCGCCGACCCCGACGACCGGCTCGACGTCCTCCGCGTGCTCGACGCCGCCATGCTGGAGACGGACCCCGAAGTCGTCGACGCCGCGATCGACGCCGGCGACGCGCTCGTCGCCCGATTCGAACGGACGGGCGCGGTCGTCGGCGCGCTGGTCGCGACGCGACCCGAACCGGAGCGACTCCGCGTCGACGCCGTGGCCGTCAGGCGGGCGCGTCGCGGTCGCGGGGTCGGCTCCGCGCTCGTCGCCGCGGCGGTCCGGCGCGCCGAGCGCGACGCCGGTGTCTCGGTCGTCTCCGCGGCGTTCGACCCCGGTCTCCGGGGGTTCTACGAGGGACTCGGATTCGCCGTCCGGCCCGTCGACGCCGCTACCGACGCCACGGGCCGGGGTTCGGACCGCCTCGCGGGACGGGTGCCGGTGAACGGGCGCGACCGGTCGTGAACCGCCCGCAAGCGGCGCGTCCGACTCCCGGCTGACTGACCTTTTTCTACGTGGTATGTGTACACATATCTCACTCAAGAATGCCCTCTACATCCGGCTCATCCGAGACGTCCGGTGGTACCGACGTCGAGACGGCGGACTCCGAGGACGGTCCGCGGCTTCGAGTAACCGCGTCGGTGGGCTCGGCGAGCGACCGCCGTCCCGGCTACCACCACCGCGTCCGCGTCGCCGCGCTCGCGGCCGAACGCGAAGCGCTCGACGAGCAGGTGGACGCGCTCAGGGCCGAGATGGAGGCGCTCGAAGCGGAGGTCGAAGCGCTCGAACGAACCGTCGAGTCGAAGGACCGACAGCGACAGCAGGTGATCGACAACTACGAGACGATCGTCGCGAACCGATCGGAGCCCGACCGCGAGTCCGAGTCGGAGTCCGCGACGGCGGCAGAGTCGACGGGGCGGGGACCGCTGGCCGCGGTCGCGTCGCGGATCAAACGAGTGATAGCGCGGGTACGGCGCTCGGACGAGTAGCCGGAGCCCGCGTCCGATCGGGGAGAGCTCGCATCCGATGTCCATTTCCGGGTCGACCTCCTCGTTCCGGGTATGAACGCCGATTCGCCCGCGGTTTCGACGAACGCCCGACCGCGATCCGTGGTGGGAGACGTATGAGCGGAAAAGACGAGTACTACAACCGGTCGAAACAGCAGGGGTACCGGAGCCGGGCCTCCTACAAGCTGAAACAGCTCGATGAGAAGTCGGACCTCTTCGAGCGCGGCGACACCGTCGTCGACCTCGGGGCCGCCCCGGGCGGGTGGCTCCAGGTCGCCGCCGAGGAGGTCGGCGAGTCGGGGACCGTCGTCGGCGTCGACCTCCAGCGCATCGACGACCTCGAGGAGCACGACGTGGAGACGATCCGCGGCGACATGACGGAGGAACGCACCCGTCACTACCTCCGCGAGGCGGTCAGCGAGGGCGGCGCGGACGTGGTGCTCTCGGACATGGCGCCGAACATGACCGGCGAGTACTCCCTCGACCACGCCCGGTCCATCCACCTCGCGCGGCAGGCGTTCGACGTGGCCGAGGAGCTGCTCGCGCCCGGCGGCGACTTCGTGGTGAAGGCTTTCCAGGGAGAAGACCTCGACGCCTTCCGCGAGGACGTCCGCGCAGAGTTCGAGTACCTCCGGACCGTCTCACCGCCCGCCTCCCGGGACTCCTCCTCGGAGGTGTACCTCGTCGCCAAGGGGCTCAACACCGCTCCCGTCGAGGCGGGCGACCGGCTGGAGGTGACGATCGAGGAGCTCGGCGACGAGGGCGACGGGATCGCGTACGTCGAGGGGTACTCCGTCTTCGTCCCCGGCGCCGGGGTCGGCGAGACGCTGACTGTCGTCATCGACGAGGCGAAGCCCCGGTTCGGCTTCGCCGAGCGCGTCGACGACGGCGAGTAGCGGCCCTCTTTTCCGCCGGTCGGCGACGAGTAGCGGCCCGCTTTTCGGCCGGTCGGCGACGTATCGCTCAGGAGGCGTCCGGGCGCCGGGCCCACTCGCGGAGGGTGAACCCCTCGTAGTCGGTCTCGTCCGCCACGCGCCACTCCGTCTCGTCCCACGCGGGGAACCGAGTGTCGCCCTCGTAGGCGCCGTCGATGTGGCTGAGGGCCATCCGATCGACGTGCGGCTGGAACAGCTCGTAGATGGCCCCGCCGCCGAGGACGTAGACGGGGGCGTTCGGGTCGGCGTACGGAACGTCGTCGGCCGGGCCCGTTCCGGCGGGCGACGTCTCGCCGGCGACGGCGGCGTCCGTTCCGCCGGCGACGCCGTCCGCCGCTCCGAGGCCGGCCCGCTCGCCGACGAGCTCGCGGGCGAGCGAGATCGCCTCGTCGACGCCGTCGGCGACCACCGCGGTCGGCACGTCCACCGCGTCGACGCTGCGGCTCACGACTATCTGTCGGCGTCCGGGGAGGTCACCGCGCATGGAATCGAAGGTCCGTCGACCTAAAATGACCGGCGAGCCGGCGACGCGTTCGCGATACTGGCGGATGTCCTCGGGGAGATCCGGCCACGGGACGCCGCCGTCGTTCCCGATCACCCGGTTCTCCGCGAGCGCGGCGACGCTGACGAGTTGCACGGGATCGGTAGGGGCGGCGGCGGTAAAAAGCGGTCGGGGCGTCCCCGGCTACTCCGCGAGGCCGAGCAGGTCGAACGGGTAGCCGTTGTCGACCGCGTCGGCCTGCTCGTAGACGACGCGGGCGGCCGCCACGTCTTGGATCGCGAGGCCGGTGGAGTCGAAGACGGTGACGCCCGCGACGCCCTCGGCGCCCGTCCCGGGGGCGCTCCCGCCGGCGTCGATCCCCGCCCGACCGGGGCGGGTCCCGACGACGATCTCTCCGATCTCGCCGTAGATGTCCTCGTCCGTGAGCGTCCCCGTCGCGTAGGGGACGTTGATCTCGCCGGAGTGGGTGCACTGCTCGTGGTCGTCGATGACGACCGTGGCGTCCAGCAGGAGCTCGTCAGCCAGTTCGTGTTTCCCCGCGGCGTCGGCGCCCATCGCGTTGATATGGGTGTGATCGCCGACGTCGTCGGCGCCGACGACTGGGTCCTCGACGGGCGTCACCGTCGAGAGCACGTCGCAGTGACCGGCCTCACTGATCGAACCCGCCCGCACGTCGAACCGGTCGTCGAAGGCGTCGACGAAGCGAGCGACGCGCTCCTCGTCGAGATCGCTCACGACGACCTCTCGGATGTCTCGGACCTCGGCGATGGCCTCCAGTTGGGTGTACGACTGGACGCCGGCGCCGACAATCCCGAGCGAGGTCGCGTCGGGGACCGCGAGGTGGTCGGTGGCGACGGCGGCGGCCGCGCCCGTTCGCTTCATCGTGAGCGTCGTGCCGTCGAGGATCGCCAGCGGGAACGCCGTCTCGGGGTCGGAGTAGATCATCGTCCCCATCACTGTCGGGAGGTCGTGGTCGGCGGGGTTGTCGGTGTGGACGTTCACCCACTTGATTCCGGCCGCGTCCCAGCCGGTCTCCTCGTCGGTGTCCTCGGTCCTGACGTCGAGGTAGGCCGGCATCGACCGGAAGTCGCCGTTGTACTCCGGGAGGTCGATGTACGACTTCGCGGGCATCTTCGCGTTCCCGCGCTCGTAGGCGGTGAACGCGCCGCGCACCGCGTCGATGACGCGGTCCATGCGAGCGTTCTCGTCGACGTCGTCGGCGTTCAAAAGCAGCGTCTGCATGTCGCAAGCTTTGCCAGAGGAGTACTTGAACCCTGTTGAATCGACGGCGGGGACGGGGACCCCGGAGTCGGACCCACAGGCGGCGATGCGTCGGGTGTCCACCGGAAACGCTGCGTCAGTGGTTCCGTTGGAACCCGTAATCGAGGAAGTATTCGCACATTCTACTGATATTATATATTAAGCTGACACAGGATTTTAATACCTCGGTGCGCCTTCGAAAGACGATGACTGACGAAGTCGAGACCGGGTTCGAGAATCCGGTAACTGAGGTATGCTCTCCCCAGCAGATGCTGGAGTCAGATCACGTCTACGAGGTGTTAACTCATGCTCGGCGTCGATACGTCTGTTATTCGCTTCTCGGAGACGCGGAGCGGTCGCTGACCGATCTGGCGACGAAGATCGCCGGGTGGGAGAACGACGTCCCCGAACGCGCGGTCACCGAGCGACAACGAGAGCGGGTGTACATCGCCCTCTATCACGCGCACGTCCCCAAGTTGGTCGAGGAAAACGTCGTCGCGTTCGACGAGGCGAGCGAGACGATTTCGCCCGCCGAGAACGCCGACCGAGTCCTGGCGGCACTCGAAGGGACGGGGAGCGCTCTCGACGGCGATCGACGGGCGCACGGTCGCGGTTCCAGGGATGACGGGGACCGGTGACCCCGCGGCGACCGGTGATGGCGATCCGCTTCCCGACGGAGGCGCTCGCTGGCGTCAAGTCGTCGAGCGACGCCACGAACCCGAGCGAGACGACGGACTCACGACGGCGATCGTCTCCGCGATCGCGGACGCGGGGAACGTCTCTCCGAGCAGCCTGAAATCCCCGCCGTTGTACGAGGTGGTCGACGCGGCCGAAATCGAACTGGCGTTCCTCGGTTTGAACGCCGGTGAGAGCGCCCGAAGAGGGACGGGAAGCGTCGAGTTCCGCTACACCGAGTACCTCGTCGAAGTCGGGAGCGACTGGTGGATACGGGTCTACGAGCGGATCGAGGCGGGGGACCCGGATCCGAATACGTCGCCCGCGGAGGAGGTCGACGACGCCGGCGGACTGTGATCGAACGGTCCGCCCGTCAGACGGGCTCCGGAATCGCCGACGACTGCGGGGAGACGGGCTCCGGAATCGCAGACGACTGCGGACGCGAACGGCGCGGAGGGCCGGGAACACGATTATACGGTCTCACCGTCCATATCGACCCATGAGTCTCTCGCTCGACGCCGACCAACTCGATCGGTACTCCAGGCACGTCATCATGGACGAGGTCGGCCCGGAGGGGCAGAAGCGGCTCCTCGACGGGCGCGCCCTCGTGGTCGGGGCGGGCGGGCTCGGCGCGCCCGTCGTCCAGTACCTCGCGGCCGCGGGCGTCGGGACGCTCGGGGTCGTCGACGACGACGTCGTCGAGCGCTCGAACCTCCAGCGACAGGTGATCCACGGCGACGCCGACGTGGGCGAGCCGAAGGTCGACTCCGCGGCGCGGTACGTCGACCGACTCAATCCCGATATCGACGTGGAGACGCACGAGACGCGCCTCGACGAGGGGAACGTCCACGACCTCTTGGCCGGATACGACCTCGTCGTCGACTGCGCGGACAACTTCCGGACGCGGTACGTCGTCAACGACGCGGCCCGCATCGAGGGGCTCCCCGTCGTCCACGGAGCGATCTACAAGTTCGAGGGGCAGGCGACGACCCTCGTCCCCGACGGCCCCTGCTACCGGTGCCTGTTCCCCGAAGCGCCCGAGCCCGGAACGGTTCCCGACTGCGCGGCGACGGGCGTGCTCGGCGTGCTTCCCGGCACGGTCGGCTGCATCCAAGCGACCGAGGCGATCAAGCTCCTCCTCGACGCCGGGGAGACGCTCGACGGTCGGCTCCTGTTTTACGACGCGATGGACCTGACCTTCGAGACCGTCCCGTATCGTCGCAATCCGGACTGTCCGGTGTGCGGCGACGACGGTATCGAAACGATCGACGGGATCGACTACTCGGGCGGCTGTCGCGTGGACGCGGACTAGCGGTCGCGTCGCTCCCGCCGCGATCCGTGGACGCGGCCGGCCGAAGCGGGGTCGATCCGACCGCCGCTCACAGCGAGCGCTCGGTCATCGTCGGGCCGCCCGCGGCGCCCGAGCCGTCGGCGGCGAACCCCGACCGGACGCACCACCGGCAGTAGCGGAAGTCGGGGCGGTTCTCGGCCCCGCAGTGCCGGCAGACGACGGTCTTCCCGTCGACGTCGAGCGGCGGCGGATCGCCGTTCGGGTCGGCTCCGGTCGCCGCCGAGCCGGCGTCGGCGCCCGCGGCGAACTCCGGACCGGCGGCCAGGGCGCCGTCCGCGTCGCCCTCGGCGTCCGCGTCCGACGGCGACGAGTCGCCGGTCGAGCCGAGCGCCCCGGGCGGCTCCCAGTCCCGTCTCGCGAGGAACCACGCGAGCGCGACGTTGGCGGCGAGCACCGCGACGAACACCGCGGCGACCGGAAGGAGGTTACCTCCCGTCATGTGTCGTGTGTTAGCAGGCGAGGAATATATGACCAGCGGTGAGCGCGGGGTGACCCGTCCCGGTCCGCCCGAGGGGCCGTCCGCTCTCGTCGGGATCCGCTCCGGTCCCGAGCGGCGGTCCGCTCCGGTCCCCGGTACTCTTAGTGCGGCCCGCCGAACGGGAGGGCGTATGAAGGAGATCGTCCACACAGACGCGGCGCCCGAGGCGGTCGGAGCCTACAGCCAAGCGACGACGACCGGCGAGCTCGTGTTCACGGCCGGGCAGATACCGCTGACGCCCGGCGGCGACCTGCTCGACGACGCGCCGATCGCCGAGCAGACGGAGCGGGCCCTCGACAACCTCGTCGCCGTGCTCGACGAGGCGGGCGCGACGCCGACGGACGTGCTGAAGACGACCGTCTTCCTCGACGACATCGACGACTTCGACGAGATGAACGAGGCGTACGCGGGCTACTTCGACGAATCGCCGCCGGCGCGGTCGGCGGTGCAGGCTGGCGCGCTCCCGAAGGGCGTCGGCGTCGAGATCGAGGCCGTCGCCGCCGTCGAGTAGATGGGCGGCGAGGACGGCGAGGACGGCGAGGACGGCGAGACCGGAGGGAGAGCAGACGCGGCGGAGCCCCCCGCACGGCCGACGAGGCGCGCCAGAGCGAAATCGGCCGCGCTGTGGGGTATCGTCGGCGGATTCGCCGTTCTCGTGCTCTCGCAGGGGTTCCTGATCGTCGCGGGCGACCTCCCCGTCGGATACGGCGGGATAGTCGGGTTGGCCGCGGCGGTCGCCGTCGCGTCGGGCGGAATCGCTTACGCGGCCGAGCACCGACTGCGGGCGAAGCGCGTGAAGAGAAGGACTTAACAGTCACAGCGGATTACCTCAGACTGAGCCAGGATGGCCGAGTGGTAAGGCGCACGCCTGGAAAGCGTGTTCCCTTCCGGGATCGGGGGTTCAAATCCCTCTCCTGGCGTTCCTTGACGACGCAAACCGACGAGCGACGCGTGCCGTCTCCGCTTCGTCGCTCAACGTCCTCGTCCCTCCGTCGCTCAACGTCCTCGTCCCTCCGTCGCTCAACGTCCTCTGACGTCGCTAGACCGGTCGTACGTCGCTGAACCGTCTCGTATCTCGACAAAAGACTCATATGTGTGGGTATAGTTGACACGGGTGACGATGCCAGACACGAAATCGGGTCGCGAGCGGAAAGGGAGGAACAAGCGCCGACAGCTGGAGAGCCGCCTCAACCGACGCGAGCTGGACGCCGCCGAGGAACCGCCGGAACCGTCCCTCGACGAGGTCGACTCGGAGTACCTCGACGAGGACGAGTTCGATCGGTGAGCGCTCGCGACCGAACGCCGCCCCCCGCTTTTCATCCGTGACTGAACTCCGCGAGCGACGCGTCTACGCCGCTTCCTTCCGAGGTTGACGCGCCCGCGCCGCTTCCTGCAGAGGTCGACCCGACGCCGAGAGCCGCGTGTCGTCGGTCGCGTACCTCGGTATCGCGGCGAGCGACGAGCGACGACACATATAAACGAGCCGGGTTCAGCGGTCGTGCTCCGGTGAAGATCCGTGCTAACTATCCTCATAAATGTCGAGAGAGCGAACCGGAGTCATGCGGTTTCCGAGGTTCGCGGACCGTCGGTCCGGGCTCCGCTCGATCGCTCCTCAACGACGGGTTTATATAGAATCACAATCAATCAAACGCTGTATGAGCCAGCGAATGCAGCAGGGTCAGCCGATGATCATCATGGGCGACGACGCCCAGCGCGTCAAGGACAAGGACGCACAGGAGTACAACATCTCCGCGGCGCGCGGCGTCGCCGAGTCCGTACGCTCGACGCTCGGACCGAAAGGGATGGACAAGATGCTCGTCGACTCGATGGGCGACGTCACCATCACGAACGACGGCGTCACCATCCTGCAGACGATGGACATCGACAACCCGACCGCCGAGATGATCGTCGAGGTCGCCGAGACGCAGGAGGACGAGGCCGGCGACGGCACGACGAGCGCGGTCGCGATCGCCGGCGAGCTGCTCAAGAACGCCGAGGACCTCCTCGAACAGGACATCCACCCGACGGCGGTCATCAAGGGCTTCAACCTCGCGAGCGAGTACGCCCGCGAGCAGGTCGACGAGGTCGCCACGCAGGTCGACCCCGACGACACGGAGACGCTGAAGAACGTCGCCGAGACGTCGATGACGGGCAAGGGCGCCGAGCTCGACAAGGAGACCCTCGCCGACCTCGTCGTCCGCGCGATCCAGGGCGTCACCGTCGAGGCCGACGACGGCTCCCACGTCGTCGACCTGGCGAACCTCAACATCGAGACCCGCACCGGCCGCGCGGCCGGCGAGTCCGAGCTCCTCTCGGGCGCGGTGATCGACAAGGACCCCGTCCACGACGACATGCCGACCGACTTCGAGTCGGCCGACGTCCTCCTCCTCAACGACCCGATCGAGGTCGAGGAGGCCGACGTCGACACCTCCGTCAACGTCGACTCTCCCGACCAGCTCCAGAAGTTCCTCGACCAGGAGGAGAAGCAGCTGCGCGAGAAGGTCGACCAGATCGTCGACAGCGGGGCCGACGTCGTCTTCTGTCAGAAGGGTATCGACGACCTCGCACAGCACTACCTCGCGAAGGAGGGCATTCTCGCGATCCGCCGCACGAAGAAGTCCGACCTGGGCTTCCTCAAGAACGTGCTCGGCGCGCCGATCGTCACCGACCTCGACTCGCTCTCCGCGGAGGACCTCGCGGTCGGCTCGATCGAGCGCGACGAGGAGGAGGGGCTGTTCTACGTCGAGGGCGAGGACGCCCACGGCGTCACCCTCCTGCTGTACGGCACGACCGAACACGTCGTCGACGAGATCGAGCGCGGCATCGAGGACGCGATCGACGTGGTCGCGACGACCGTCTCCGACGGCCGCACGCTCCCCGGCGGCGGCGCCATCGAGGTCGAACTCGCCCGTCGGCTCCGCGACTACGCCGACTCCGTCTCCGGCCGCGAGCAGCTCGCGGTCGAGGCGTTCGCCGACTCGTTGGAGCTCATCCCCCGCGTGCTCGCCGAGAACGCCGGACTCGACGCCATCGACCTCCTCGTCGACCTGCGCGCGGCCCACGAGGCCGGCGACGCGCACGCCGGGCTGAACGTCTTCTCCGGCGAGGTCGAGGACACCGCCGAGGCCGGCGTCGTGGAGACGGGCCAGGCGAAGGAGCAGGCGATCGCCTCCGCCGCGGAGGCCGCGAACCTCGTGCTGAAAATCGACGACATCATCTCCGCGGGCGACCTGTCGACCGGCGGCGACGACGACGAGGGCGGCGCCCCGGCCGGCGGCATGGGCGGCATGGGCGGCATGGGCGGTGCGATGTAAGCGAGGTTCCGTAGGAAGACACCACCAGCGACCCGCTCCGACCGCGTACCGCCGTTCGAACACGCACGCTCGCGTTTCCCCGTTTTCGTTTTTTCACGAACCAGTCACGGAGAGCCGCGGCGCTCGTCGGTCGAGCGTTGCGAGCAGAGAACTGCGCAAGCCGCGGCGGCGTTGTCACTAAGCGGCTGATAAACGGGGAAAATCCGGCGGGACCGCGGTCGGCTTACTTGCCCTGACGGTCGTTGCCGGTGACGCTCGGACGGGTCTTCTCCGTGCCCTTGCCGCGCGTGCGCTGGCCGCGGCCCTTCGTGCCGGCAGAGGTGAGCCCGCGGAAGGCGCGCCCGCGGTGGTCGTCCGAGGTGATCCACCCGAGGTCGTCGTCGTTCTCGATCGCGGGGTGGGCGGGGTCCACGAGGATCACTTCGTGCCACTTCTGCGAGCCGTCCTCGCCGACCCAGTAGGAGTTGAGCACGCGGAGGTTGCGGTACTTCCGCGAGGCGCGCTCCTCGGCGATCCGGTGGATCGACTTGCGGCGCGAGAGTCGGTTGACGCCCTGTCGCTTCGAGCGGCGACCGGCCTTGTGACGCTGCTTGCGCGAGCCGCCCTTGCGGACGCTCACGCGAGCGACGATCACGCCCTGCTTGGCCTTGTAGCCGAGCTCACGGGCCTTGTCGAGGCGCGTGGGGCGCTCGATGCGCTCGATGGCGCCCTCGTCGCGCCACTGCTGTTTTCGCTGCCACTGCAGCTCTGCCAGTTTCCCCTCCTTGGGGGACCGCCACGCCTCCTTGATGTGCGAGTAGAAGCTTCGTGCCATATGTTGTCCGCGGACGGTTGCGATTCAGCCGCGAAGCGGCCACATTTCGTCTCGTCCCGGGGAGCGTCGACGGCGTTGACGAGCTCCGCTCGTCAGCCCATCAGACGCGGTCTGATGACGTCGACGAGGCCCCGGCGGCGAGTGCCCGCTGTGTCCGCACCAGCGAGTTGCTCGTACTTCCCGCGGTTCGCCCTTAACCGCTTCGCTACGGCGTTCGCGTGGGTTGGCGTGGCACGCGAGAACGCGGCCGCGTCGTCATAACCCTGAGCGATCGATGGGGCGCTCACCGACGCGGAGCGATCGATGGGGCGCTCACCGACGCGGAGCGATCAATGGGGCGCTCACCGACGCGGAGCGGGTCACGCGTCGACGAACAGCCCGTCGACGACCGTCTCGATCAGCGCGTCCTCGACGCGCTCGTAGGCGGCGTCGCTGTCGGCGCCGATCGGCGCGTTCCGCGAGCGCGCGGTGAACACGAGCGAGACGAACAGCTCGTCGATCAGCTGCGGGTCGTCGTATCGGAACGCGTCGAGATCGGCCAATCGGCCGGCGAACGGCAGCCCCGAGTCGTACGCCGCCGACTCGATCCCCCCATCCTCGCCCTCGGCGTCGGCGATCCGGTCCTGTAGCTCGCGGAGCTCCCCGTCGACGATGAGCGAGGAGATGAGGGGGTTCGACCGCACCTCCGCGAGCGTGGTCTTCAGGAGGACCCGCACCTCCTCTCGGGGCGTGTCCACCGCCGCGACCGCCTCCGCGATCGACGCCTCCAACTCCTCGCGCTCCGCGACGAGCACCTCGACGTACAGCGCCTCCTTGGAGTCGTAGAAGCGGTAGAACGTGCTCGTACCGATGTCGACCGCCTCGGTCACGTCCTTGATCCGCGTGCGCTCGAATCCGAAGCGCTCGAACAGCTCTCGGCCCGCCGCCACGAGTTCCGCTCGAATGCGCTCGCGCTCCTCGTCGGAGAACCCGCTCATCGCTCGTCCTCGTGGCCGTGGACGCCGACCGATCTATGTGCGCTCATGTCCGTCGCTACGAATCCAAAAACAAAGACGTTATTGATTCGTAGGTTCACGATCAGACGTGAAACGCGCGGCTGCGACGCCCGGCCCGGTTCGACGCGATCGGCCGAAGCGGACTCGTGACCCCGGCTCGACGCCGGATCCGGGCCGCCCGGCCCCCGACGCGGGGCCGCGGGACGCCGCCGCGACGTTCGATTCAGCATGAGACGCAACACAGTTCTCGTCGTGATCGTGGTACTGGCGCTTGTAACGAGCGGGACGGCCGGGTTCGCCGTGGGGGCGACGCCGACCGGGGAGGCGAGCGCGGCGAGCCTCGACGCGGACGCGGCGGTCGCGACGCCGAGCGCCGGCGCCGCGACCGGCGGGACGACGCCCTTCCAGACGGGAGGCGGGCTCGTCCGAGGCTCGCCCGAGCTGAGCGTGACGACCCCGAGCGCGACCCTCACTCCAGGGCGGACGAACGAGCTCACCCTGCAGATATCGAACGACGGCGACATGGACCTCGGCACCGGCCAGACGCGCGAAATCGTCACCACCGCGCGAAACGTCCGCGTGACCGCCGACGCCGGCGGCACCCCCCTCGACGTCGAGACCGGCACCCTCGCGATCGGCTCGGTCACCGAGAACCGGCCGGGCGAGGCGACCGTCGCGGTGAACGTCCCCGAGGACGTCGAGCAGGGGAGTTACGAGCTCGACGTCGAGCTGGAGTACTCGTACACCTACCAGCAGTCCGGCGGCGTCACCATCGACCGCGAGGAGACCGTCGACGCCGAGGTCGACGTCCGCATCTCAGACGACGCCCGCTTCGAGGTCGTGAACGTCACGACCGACGCCCGGATCGGGGGCGAGGGAATCCTCGAAGCCGAGATCGAGAACGTCGGCGCCGACGTCGCCCGCGACGCGACCGTCGCCTTCGAGTCCGCGAGCGGCGGCCTCGCGTTCGGCGAACGCGCCAGCGACGCCGCCCGGATCGACGAGCTGGCGCCCGGCGAGACGACGACCGTGCGGTACGATGTCGGGTTCGCACCGGGCGCGCCCGTCCGCGAGTACGCGCTGAGCGGGACCGTCACGTTCGAAACGAGCCAGGGCCTCCAGCGCGTCGACGAGAGCGTCTCCGCCGGCGTGGTCCCCGGGCCCGAACAGCGCTTCTCGGTCACCGGCGTCGAGTCCGACCTGCACGTCGGCGAGGAGGGCGAGATCACCGGCACCGTGACGAACGAGGGGCCGGACGAGGCACGCAACGTGGTGATTCAGTTCGCCGAGCAGTCCCAGAACGTGATCCCCATCGAGCGCAGCGTCGCGGTCGGCACGCTGGCGCCGGGCGAGTCCGGCGAGTTCCGGCTCCCGGTCGAGATCGGCGAGGAGGCGAAGGCGATCGACCGGACGGCCGACATCGCGGTCCGGTACCGCAACGCCGAGTTCGAGACCCGCGCGTACCAGGACGTCGAGCTGCTCTACGAGGTGCAGCCGGAGCGGGACCAGTTCCTCGTGGAAGTCGACGACCGCGAGATCGAGGCGGGCGGACAGCGCGCCCTCGAGGTGACGCTGACGAACAACCTCGACGAGCCGGTCCGGGACGTCGAGGCGCGGCTGTTCGCCGACTCCCCCCTCGACAGCGGCAACGACGAGGGGTTCGTCTCCGAGCTCGCGCCCGGCGAGTCGACGACCCTCACCTTCGACCTGTCGGCGGCGGGCTCGGGCACGGCGAAGACGTACCCGATATCGTTCGACTTCCGCTACGACGACGCGGACGGTAACAGCCAACTGTCGGACACGACCCGGGTGCCGATAACCGTCGTGGAGGGCGAGGGCGGGTTCCCCGTGGGGCTCGGTCTCGTCGCCCTCGTCGCGGTGGTCGTGATCGGAGCCGGCGCGTACGTGCTCCAGAGGGAATAGATGGGTCGAGCGGGCCAGTGGGTCGAGGCGAACGTCGAGCGGCTCAACGAGCTGATCGTCACGCGACCGCGGGCCGTCGTCGCGCTGTTCCTCGTGGCGACGGCCGTCTTCGCCGGCGGGATGACCGCCGTCGAGACGCAGACCGACGCTACTGAGGGGTTCTCCGAGGACCTCCCGGAGCAGGAGGCGCTGGACGCGATCGAGACCGAGTTCGAGGACCCGTTCGCGACCGACGAGGAGACCACGCAGCTGATCCACGACGGAACGAACGTCCTCGACCGCGAGGAGCTGCTCACGATGCTCCGGCTGTTAGAGCGGCTCGACGAGCGGGAGGACCTGCGCGTGGCGTCCGCGAACGGCCCCGCGACGGTCGTCGCGCAGACGCTCGACCCGACGGCGCGGACGCCGGCGGCCCAGCGGCGCGCGGTCGAATCGGCGACCGACGCGGAGGTCCGGCGGGCGATCCGGCGGGCGAGCGAGAGCGAGCGGTTTTCGGCCGTCGTCTCGGACGACTTCAACCCGAACTCGGCGTCGGCGTCGACGACGGTGACGGTGATCTCCCACGACGTCCCGAGCGGCTTCGACGACCTGCAGGGGCTTCAGACGGACGTCCGCGCGCTCGCCGACGACAGCCCGGCCGACGTCCGCGTGTTCGGCTCCGGGATCATCAACGCCGAGACGGGGCAGATCATCGGCGACTCGCTGCTCATCGTCATGCCCATCGTCGTGGTCCTGCTGTTGGGCTTCCTCGTCGTCGCCTACCGGGACCCGATCGATCTCGCGCTCGGGCTGTTCGCGCTGTTGATGACGCTGATCTGGACCTTCGGATTCCTGGGCTTCTCCGGGATACCGTTCGACCAACAGCAGATCGCGGTGCCGGTGTTGCTGCTGGCGGTCGGCGTCGACTTCGGGATCCACTTCGTCAACCGCTACCGCGAGGAGACGGTGCAGGGGTACGACGCCGTCCCCGCGATGCGGATCGCGGCGAACCAGCTGGCGATCGCCTTCGTCATCGTCACCGTCACCGCGGTGTTCGGGTTCGGCGCGAACGTCGTCTCCGACCTCGACCCGATCCGGAACCTCGGGGTCGTCTCGGCGGTCGGGATCGTGTTCACCTTCCTGATCTTCGGGCTGTTCCTCCCGGCGGCGAAGCTGGAGATCGACCGGCTCCGCGAGCGCTACGGCGTCCCGGAGTTCGGGTCGACGCCGATCGCCTCGGAGGAGTCGGCGCTCGGCCGGTTGCTGTCCGTCTCCGTGACGGTCGGCGAGCGCGCGCCCGCGGTGTTCATCGCGGTCCTCCTCGTCGCCTCCGCGGGGCTCGGCGCGTACGGCGCGGGCATCGACACGACGTTCGAACAGGAGGACTTCCTCCCGCCGGAGGAGGAAGCGGGGTACGTGGAGTACATCCCGGAGCCGTTCGCCCCCGGCGATTACACCGTGACGGAGACGCTGAACCTGCTCGAGGACAACTTCGCGGCGAGCCAGGACGCGTCGATAACGATATTTGTAGAGGGGTCGTTACGCGAGGACCACGCGTTAGAGGCCCTCGCAGAGCCCAACGACGATCCCCCGGGGACGCTCGCCGTCGGGCCGAACGGCGGGGCCGAGACGACGAGCATCCTGACGGTGATACGGTCGCACGCGCGGTCCGACGAGGAGTTCGCGGCGTTGGTCGCGCGCAACGACAGGGACGGAAACGGGATACCCGACCGGAATCTCGAACGCATCTACGAGGAGCTGTTCGACTCGCCCGCCGGGGACCGGGCGTCGCGGTATCTCACCGACGACCGCCGGGGGGCACAGATCGAGTACACCGTCGAGAGCGGCGCGACGCAGAGTGAGATCGCCGCCGACGCGAGCGAACAGGCGGACCGGTTCCGCTACACCGCGACCGCGACCGGCCAGATCGTCGTCTTCGACGCGATCACGGGGATCATCTTCGAGTCGGCGATTCAGGGCCTCGTCCTCGCCGTGGTGTTGACCGGCGTGTTCCTCGTGATCACCTACGGGGTCTTAGAGGGGATGCCCCTGCTCGGGATCGTGAACGTGTTCCCGATCGTGATCGCCGTCGCCTCGTTGGTGGGAACGATGCGGCTGCTCGGGCTGCCGCTCAACGCCCTGACCGCGACGATCCTCTCTATCGCGATCGGGATCGGGATCGCCTACTCCGTCCACATCACCGCCCGGTTCATCGACGAGTTCAAAGAGAACGACGACGTCGCGGCCTCGCTCCGCACGACGCTGACCGGGACCGGCGGCGCGCTCACGGGTAGCATGCTCACGACGGCGCTCGGTACGGGCGCTCTCGCGCTCGCCATCACGCCCGTGCTCGGCGACTTCGGGCTGTTGATCGCGTTGAGCGTCGTCTACTCGTTCGTGCTCTCGGTGGTCGCGCTGCCGCCGGCGCTGTTCCTGTGGGACGACTATCAGAACGGCGGCTCGGTCGTCGGCCGCGCCCGCGACGCCTAAGGGCCGACCCCGAGAGCGGTTCGCCGTCGCGCCGCCCGCGCCGTTCGTGCGCCGGGAGCGCCCACCTGCAAGAAGGTCAAGCCCGCGGAGGCCGTACAAGTCCCCCGGCGCGGTCGAACGCGGGGCGAGAGCGCAACCTCTCGTTGCGGCCGGCTGAAAGCCGCCGGCGACTCCTGCGACTTCGGGTAGGGGGTCGTACCCGACCGCGTCGCGTTCCCCCGACGCTCCGAGCGGTTACCCCGGCGTCGGCTCGCCGCGGGTCGATCCGCAGAGGCACACGCCGCGCTCGCGCGGCCCGCGGTCCGACCGATCGACGGCGACGGCCGCGAACCGACCGAACCGCGACGTCGCCCGGGCCGATATTCTCGAGAGAGTCCTCGAATAAGAACGCTCTTATCAATCGGGAGTGGACGGAGCGATATGCCCAAGATAAGCGTCGAGATTCCGGGCGAACTGCTCGAGGACCTCGACGAGCACGTCGGCGACGGCGGGAAGTTCGTGAACCGCAGCGACGCCGTCAGAGCGTCGATCCGGAAGACGCTCGATCTGCTCGACGAGATCGACGCGCGCCACGACCGACTCGAAGCCGCGAGCGACGAGGCGAGCGATGAGTAGCCGGACGCGGGGCGCCACCGGGACCGGCGGCCCCTTCGCGGTCGACCCCTTCGACCGCGCCGCGCTGGCCGCGGTCGGCCTGATCACCCTGTTCGTCGTCGCGCTCGCGACCGCGCAGCTCACGGCCGCGAAGGTGATCGCGCTCCCGCTCCCGGTCGCGCTCCCGGTCGTCGGCCCCGAGATCACCCTTCCGGGCGCCGCGCTCGCGTACGCGCTGACGTTCCTCGCGTCCGACTGCTACGCCGAGCTGTACGGCCGCCGCGCGACGCAGGTGGTCGTCAACGTCGCGTTCCTCGCGAACTTCCTCGTGCTCGCCTTGGTCTGGTCGACGCTCGCCGCCCCGGGCGTGAACCCCGAGGTCTCGGCCGCGTTCGAGACCGCCCTCGCCCCGGCGACCGGGGTCGTCGCCGGTAGCCTGCTCGCGTACGTGGTGAGCCAGAACTGGGACGTGTTCGTCTTCCACGCGATCCGCGACCGCACCGGTCCCGACATGCTGTGGCTGCGCAACGTCGCCTCGACCGCGACGAGTCAGGCGCTCGACACCGCCATCTTCGTGAGCGTCGCGTTCTACGCGGCGCCGATCCTGCTCGGCACCGGCGAGCCGTTCGGCCCGTCGCTCCTCCTCGCGCTCGGGCTCGGCCAGTACCTCCTCAAACTCGCGATCGCCGTCCTCGACACCCCGATCGTCTACCTCGTCGTGGGCGCCGTTCGGGAGTAGCCCTCCTCCGGTTACTCGCCGGTCAGTCGCCCCCGACGGCCAGCGCCCGCGCGGCTCGCCCGGGCAGGGTCGCCGACACGCGCTCGAAGGAGTCGCCGGCGTCGCCGGTGCGATACAGTCCCTCGTCGTGCAGCGCCCAGATCTCTCCGGACTCCCGCCCGCTCGCGAGGACCGCTCGGTAGGTGCCCTCGCCGGTGGGGATCCCCCGGTCGTCGAGCCGCTCGAAGCGCGGCCCCGAGGCGGAGTCGACGCCCGGCGTCCGGCGATACAGGTACGCCTCGCCGCGGCGGTGCGCCGCGCCCGCGCCCGACGCCGCGCTCACGAGGACGGTCTCCGGGTCGCCGGGGTCGACGGCGATCCCCCACACGTAGCCGTGGGCGAGCCCAGCGTCGACGGCGCGCCACGTCTGCCCCCGATCGCGGCTCTCCGCGAACCCGTCGCCCGCGGCCGCGTAGACCCGGTCGGGCGCGTCCGGGTGCGTCGCGAGCGCGTGGTTGTCGCGCCGGGAGCCCTCGGGCCGGCCGACCCACGTCTCCCCGCCGTCCGGCGTGACGACGAGCGCGCCCGCCTCGACGCCCACGAACCACCGCTCCGGGTCCGCCGGGCAGGGCTCGATCCACCGGACGTGGTGGGTGTCCGGACGCGGCGGGAACGACCACTCGGACGCCGACGGAACGGCGGTCAATCCCCCGACCGGCTCGACCGTCTCCCCGCCGTCGGTCGAGCGGTAGACCCGCGAGGGCTCCGTTCCGATCCAGACGACCGAGGGGGCGTGCGGGCTCGCCGCGACCGCGGTGACCGCGTCCGGGCCCGAGCCGCCGGGTCCGAGCGTCTCGGCGGCGACCCGGTCGAACGTCTCGCCGCCGTCGACGGAGCGGAACAGCCCGGCGTCGAAGGTCCCGGCAAACACGCGGGCGCGGGCGGCCGCGGGCCGGGCCCCGTCGCTCCGCTCGGCGCCGGGAGCGATCAAGAGGCACTCGACCGCGCGGTCCGCCAGCCGCTCGTCGACCGCCCCCGTCTCGGGGTCGACGACTCTGAGCCCGTCGTCGTAGGCCGCGTAGACGCGTGTGCGCATGGTACGGAGTTCGACGCGTCGCGACAAAAGCCTTCGACGGGCGCAAGAGACTTACCCGGCGCTGCCGTGTGAACGGTAAGCATGGATCTCCGCGTGCAGGGTGACGTTCCCCCCGACCCGTTTCTCGGCGCCGCCGACCTGTTCGAGACCGAGTGCTCGCTGGCCGACCCCGTCCACGTGAAGGTGCGCGAGGACCCCGACGAGCGGACGTGGGCCGGTCACTACGACGGCTACCACGTCCTCAACGTCTCGAAGCGCGCCGCCACCAGCGCGATGGCCCGCGAGCTGGCCGTCCACGAGCTCTCGCACATGGCCCGCTACGAGGAGGGCCACGCCTCTCACGTCCAGTCGACCGAGGAGGCGCTGTACTTGGGCCTCGCCGGGGAGAAAGTGGAGCGCCGCAAGCTCGCGCACTGCTACCAAATCGCGAACCACATGAAAGACATCTACGCCGACGACATCACCCTCTCCGTCGCGCCCGCGGACAAGCTCCTCGGCTTCCTGGAGTCCACCCTCGCGGCGGCGGTGGCCGACCGCCCGGCCGTCTCGCGGGACGGCTCGCCGCCCGTGACGGCCGGCGCCGACCCGGAGATCACCGCGGTCAACGCCGCGTTCGCGCTCGCGCTCATCGAGCGCCACGGCATCGCCGGCCCGGACCACCGCATCTACGACCTCGCGCGCGCCGCCGGCAGCGACACCGATTCGGTCGACGTCGACGCCTTCAAGGAGCGGTTCCTCGCGCTCGGTCCCGATCCAACCGAGAGCGACTACCGCAAGGCGCTCGTCGGCGCCGCGCGGGCGTACGCGGTGTGAGAGCGCGGGGAAGGGTTGAGGGCGACGGTTCAAACGGGGTACGAGCGACTGGGGACGATCATTTATAAATGAACAGTGCGGTCGGCGCGTGCCTGCGAGGCCGCCTCGCGGCCGAGGAGCACGCGCGAGGGAGTCGCTGGCGCCGTCGGCGCCAGCGACGAGGCTGGGGAGGCGCGAGGTGCGGTTGCGGTGCGGTCGGGTGGGACTCAAAGGGGCAGCCGTGAGGGGCGCGGAGGCGACGCAAGCACCGCAGAGAGCGAGTGAAACGAGCAACTGAGGAGCGCAGCGAGCGTCCGCGCCCCTCACGGCTGGGGCTTTGGAGCCGTTCGCCGGAGATCTGGTTTCAACCGCGTACGGCCGAGCGGCTGGGACCTCACGGATGTACTACGCGCCGCTGGCGACGACGGTTATTTATAAATCGACACGGTGTCGGCGAATCCTCTCCGCGCCACTGACGAAAACGTCCGTATAAACCGCCTACGCCGCGTCGTCGGTCGGCGTCTCGGTCTCGCCGACCTCCCTGTCTCCGCTCCCGTCGTCGACGTCGAGAACCGTTACGCGCGCCGACATGATCCGGGTGTTGTCCACGCGCTCGATGCGGATCCGGACCCCGTCGAACTCGATCTCCTCGCCCTCCTCGACGAGCCGGCCGGCGCGGTTGAACACGAAGCCGGCGAGCGTCTCGAACTCCTCGCCCTCGGGGAGGTCGATGCCGAGGATCTCGTTGACCTCGTCGATGTTCACCTCCCCCTGGACGACGGCGACGTTCTCCTCGAGGAACTCGACGGGCGCCTCCTCGTCGCCCTCCAGGATCTCCCCGACGATCTCCTCGACCATGTCCTCTAAAGTAATGATCCCCTCGGTGGTGCCGAACTCGTCGATGACGGTGACCATCTGGAGGCGGTTCTCCTGCATCTCCGCGAGCAGCTCGTCGGCGTTCTTCGACTCGGGGACGTGCAGCGTCGGCTTGACGACCCGCGCCAGCGAGGGCTCGCCCTCGGAGTAGCGCAGCTCGCGGACCAGGTCTCGGACGGTCACCACGCCAATGATGTTGTCGAGGTTCCCCTCGTAGACGGGAACGCGCTCGTGGTCGGCCTGGATACACGTCTCGATCGCCTCCTCGACCGACTGCTCTTTGGCGACCGCGGTGACGTCGAGGCGAGGCGTCATCACCTCCTTGGCGATGGTGTTGTTGAACCGGAAGATCCGGTCGAGCATCTCGCGCTCCTCCTCCTCGATGACGCCCTCGCGCTCGCCCGTCTCGATGATGTCCTGGATCTCGTCGCGGGTGACGTACGTCGACTCGATCGCCGCGGAGCCCCCGATGACGCTGTTGACGCCCTTCACGATGTAGTCGAACAACACCACCAGCGGGTACAGCGCGTACTCCGAGGCCTTCAGCGGGCGGGCGATCCGGAGCGCCCACGACTCGGTGTTCTCGACGGCGTACGACTTGGGCGCGCTCTCGCCGAAGATCAGCACCAGCGTCGTGATCCCGAACGTCGTCGCCAGGACCGACTCGCCCCGCGAGAGGAAGAATCCGAACAGCGCGGTCGCGATGGAGGTCATCGCGACGTTGACGATGTTGTTGCCGACGAGGATCGTCACCAGCAGGCGGTGCGGGTTCTCCTTCATCTCCTGGATCGTCTTCGCGCCCGTGACGCCCTCGTCGACGAGGCTGTCGACGCGGTGCTGCGGCAGGGAGAACATCGCGATTTCCGATGAGGAGAAGAACGCGGACAGACCGACCAGCACAGCGATCGCGAGGACGCCGAGGGCGATCACGGTGTTATCCCCCGGCGTCGGCAGCTGTAGCAGATCGGCCGTCAGCGTGCTCGGCGGCAAGCCCATGTTCATTCGTCTTCCGTCGGCGGATGGTTAAAGGATTACTTTCGGCGACCCGGGCCGGCGGACGATCCGGCGGATCACCGGCGGAACGAACGGACGAATCGGCGCATCACCGGCGGAACGAACGGACGACTCGACCGATCGCCGGCGGAACGGAGGGCCGATCCGCGGAGCGTGCCGCGGCCGACACGATTACACGTCCCGCGGCCGAATCGAGTGCCATGACGAAACCACAGATCACCCTGTACAGACTGCAGGCGTGCCCGTACTGCGAGCGCGTCGTCCGGACCCTGAGCCGGTTCGGGCTGGAGTACGAGTCCCGGTACGTCGAGCCGATGCACTCGGAGCGGAACGCGGTCAAGCGCGTCTCCGGGGCCCGGAGCGTCCCGGCGATCGTCGACCGCGAGACCGGCGTGACGATGTCCGAGAGCGCGAACATCGTCGAGTACCTAGAGGGTACGTACGGCGAGGGAGGTTCCTGAGATGCCCGATTTCGACGTCGTCTCTCTCCCCGAGACGGAGCACGTCGCCGAGGGCGACGCGGCGCCCGACTTCACTCGCCCCCTCGTGAACGAGGAGTACTGGGAGGACGCCGCGCTCGACGACGCCGTCGACGGGCCGACGCTTCTCGTCTTTCACCCGATGGACGGCGCCTTCCAGGCGACGTACCTGTACAACACGATCGACGACCACGGGTGGGCCGACGACCTCGACGTCCTCGGCCTCTCGATCTCGTCGCCGTACGCCCACAAGCGCCTGCTCGCCGAGCGCGGCGAGGGCGTCCGGATCTTCTCGGACCCGAGCGCGGGCGTGATCGAGGAGTACGGTCTCGCCCACGACATCGACGGCATGACCGGGGTCACCGAGACGCGGCCCGCCGTGTTCCTCCTCGACGGCGACCGCGCCGTCGAGTACGCGTGGGTCGCGAACGAACACCCCGAGTTCCCCGACGCCGAGGAGATCGACGACGCGGTCGGCCGACTCGTCGACTGAGGCCGCCGTCGGCACCGACGCGGTTCGCGTGCGACCGCGCCGTCGACACCCTCGCGTTAAGTTTGAC